>JAISRW010000152.1 GCA_031273405.1 Treponema sp. | reverse complement strand
ATTCTCAGTCGGGATAACCCTCAATCAGGAGAGGCTTTCCCAAAACTTCAGTTTTAGGAAAACAGCCTTAAAATAAATGAAAAAGCGGACCGGACTTTAGTCCGATTAGGCCGCTTTTTTGGAAGTTTTTCCCATCGAATCATCGAACCGAAGGTTCGCGGTTCGCGGTCGCGCTAACCGAGTTTTGGGAAAAGTTCAGGATAATTAAGGTTTTCTTTTCCCGCCTTTTTCAGCAGCTCCGCATAGCGGCGGGCTTCCCACTTGGCCATGTCCAGGTTCTGTTCTTGCCAGTTGCCGCATTCCGCGGCGGCTGCCCCGGGGATAGGACCTTCAAAGGCGGTGATCCAGTCCAGCATCTCCCTGACAAGAGGGAGTACATCTTCGGAGGAAAGGCTGCCCTCAAAGATCGCGTAACAACCGGTACGGCAGCCCATGGGGCCAAAGTAAACGGTTCTGGAAGCCCAATCCTTGTGGGATCGGAGAAAGGTCGCGCCCAGGTGTTCAATGGTATGGAGAGCCGGTACGTCAATCACCGGTTCCTTGTTGGGCTCCTTTAAACGCAGATCGAAGGTGGTAAGCACCGTATCGCCGAACTTGTCCCGGCGCGACACATAAAGCCCCGGTTTAAGGCGAAGGTGATCAACCTGAAAGCTGGCTATTTTTTCCATAAAATTCTCCTTACTAAGAGGGTTTTCCATTGAACCATCGAATCATCGAACCGAAGGTTCGCGGTTCGCGGTTCGCGGTTCGCGGTTCGCACTAACCGGGTTTTGGGAAACCCTCGTAATTCTTCATTATCCGGCGGACTATCTCCGCCGAATGTTTTGAAGCCATAGGCAGAAATTCGCCGGAACTGACCGGAGACTCAAGACCGGCAATATCCGAAAGGGCGCGGATGATGACGGCTGGAACCTTAAAGAGGGCGCAGGCGTGGGCTATGGCGGCCCCTTCCATCTCCACCGCCCGGACCTGGGGGAAGGTTTCCCTCAGCTTCCCGATGCGGTCCGGGTCGTGCATAAAGACATCCCCGGAACCGATGATCCCCCGGACATGGTTAAGGGCGCCGGGCAGGACCCCCTCGCGCTTAAGCTCGTCCACCGCCCTTTCCCCTTCCCTGACCAGGTTCCCGGGAACCGGGAAAACCGGGGGCTGTCCCGGAAGTTGTCCCGGGGCGTAATCAAAGGCGGTTACATCCACATCGTGGTAAAGAAGGCCGTCGGAAATTATCACGTCCCCAAAGCTGAGGGACGGATCGATGCCCCCGGCTGACCCGGTATTGATGACCAGTTCCGGTTTATAGCCGCCAATGAGAAGAGCGCATCCCACGGCGGCATTGACCTTGCCGATGCCGCAGCGGAGAAGAACCGCGTCTTTGCCCTCAAGGGTCCCGGCAACAAATTCAAATACCCCTGAGGCTTCAACTTTACTGCCGGTCATGGCTGAACGGAGAAGAGCAACTTCTTCTTCCATGGCGCCGATAATTCCAATCATGCTTTCTCCGGTTACGTACTGAGCCTTTCCCGAAACTTCAGTTTTGGGAAAGCAGCCTTCAATTGTAACTATTCAGTCGTAGCGTAATTTTAGAACTTTTCTTGTTCTCTCGCTCATTGACAAAGGGGGCTATCGCCCCTTTCGCGCCCAATCGGCTCATTGAGGGGCAAGCCCCTTCCGGGCTAAAGCCCCTCCATTCCGCCGATTTTCGCTATCCCCCGCAGGCGACTGAATAGTTACCTTCAATTTAGTAGAAAAAGCGGGCCGGACTTTAGTCCGCTTAGAGCGCTTTTTCGGGAGCCAATTTCATCGAACCGTAGGTCCGCGTTAACCGGGCTTTGAAATTGGCTCAATAATTTCCGGCTCCGGGATCATCCGCCGAATCTTGGCGAGGAGCCCGGAACCCCATGCGGTGGTACAGTTTCGGCCCCGTCCCTTGGACAGATACAGAGCCTCATCCGCGCAACGGAGAATTCCGGCCGCCGGAAGATTCGTGTCCTGATTAAACGTAAAAACCCCGAGGCTTATGGTAACCTGCGGCAGGGGCGGGTCCCAGTCCGTCTTCATCGACTCCACCGCGGTCCTGAGCCGTTCCGCCGCTACCCAGACCGCGCGCTTGTCGGTATCGGGCATCAGAACGGTAAATTCCTCGCCCCCAAAGCGCGAAGGCACGTCTTCGGTCCTCACCGTCTGCTTGATGGTAAGCGCCAGGGTTTCAAGGACCCTGTCGCCGGCCAGATGTCCATAGGTATCGTTAAAATTTTTGAATTTGTCCACATCCATAATGATAATAGACGCGCAGGAACCTATCCGCTTGGCCCTGGCGAGTTCCTCGCTCAGACGGGTCATAAAAAAGCCGTTGTTAAAAAGGCCGGTTTTAACATCCCGCAGGGTCCTTTCATAGTGAAGATGATTCTGAACGGCCTGGGAAACAAAGGCCATGAGATTCTGCAGATAAACCAGCTCCGCCGTGTTATATTCATCCTCCAGAATCTTGCGGCCCACCAAAACCAGGCCATAGAGTCCCGAGGGCCCCAAAATGGGAATAACCAGCTCGGGATGCGATTTATCCAGGGCTTTGACCGCGCCGGCATCGTCCATTTCAAAGGAGAGGAGATCATAATTGATAGGTCTGGGATATTTCTTGAAAAAGGGTTCAAAGGGGCTAATGGTCTCCAGATTCAGATTCATATCCACCTTTTTATAATTCTGATAGCTCCTGATTACCAGATCTTCCTTGTTTTGAAGGGGCTTCCAGAGAAACACAATAAAAGAGGGAAGAAAATGATCGGATATCTGCCAGACCGTGACATCCATGATTTCATCAACCGAGGTGCGGTTAAAAATTTCCAGAGCCCCTGAAAAGAGGTTCTTATAGTTGCGTATTTCCTGGTTGAGGGAATCGATATATTTAAAAACACCGATTTCTCGCAGCAAAGAATAATTCTGCACGATCTTTGGGTTGGAAAGAAATTCCTGTTCGTTTTCGGAAGTTTCGATTTTGTCCATCAGGTTACCGAATAATGATCGCTGACTGTGGAACGCCATTCGGCCCGGCTGTCTTTATTTTCCCATTCGATGATCTTCTTGATTTTGAAGGTTTTTCCATCTCCCCCCCTGCCCCGGTTTTCGGAACCGCTAAAATGAACTATACCGAACCGGCCTCCCCCGATATAGGTAACCGTATCGCCTCTTTCCAGACTCTCCTCCTGGCTTATTTTGGCGGCCACGCAGTCAAAATGTACCGGAACGCCCGTGTCTCTGTCGGCTATGGCCGAAGAAAGATCCCGTATGGGCTTGCCGCACCAGGGGCAATCGAGAACAGGCAAAGGCTCCACGGATAATTTTGGAGGAACCCATTTGGGCCTCTCGATGACAGCCCCCCGGTTTTTATCAAAATGGAGATTATCGTTATTTCTCCGCTGATTCCCCTGGGAATTCCGGTTTTGCCTGGACTGGCCGTCCTGGGGAGACCTCCCCGAAACACGACGACCCGTGTTATCCTGTCCGCCGTTATCCCTGTCCTTGCGTCTGAATGGACGCCGGCGGTTATTTCCTCCCTTTCCGGTGTTGCTCGTAGCAGCCTCCTCCATTGGGTATATCCAGAAGCTCATTACTGAGTATTAAAGCAATACGCTGAATGGCCTCGCCGACATACTCCTCATTATTAATTTTCCAGCGCAAATCTTCCACCACAGAAGCATCCAGGGGATTATCCTTTCGCATCTTCGCTGGAATTTTCCAAGTTACCGCTATCATACACGCTCCGCAAAGGCTGATACAAGATGGGTAATCCCTTGGGGAGCTATAAAAACAACATCAAAACGAATTGCCATATATCTATATTCTCGATGGGAGTCAAGGAAATACTTAGCGGTTTCTATTATCCGGCGCTGTTTTCTTTCATTGAGCCCCTGTTCCAGGGCATCGACGCCCAGGAACGACCATGTTTTGACTTCAACAAACACCAGGGTTTCTCCGTCAAGAGCGACAAGATCCACCTCCCCCGGTTGGGCGCGAAAATTACGCTCCAGGATTTTTAAGCCCTGGCTTTCAAGATAAAGAGCCGCCGCGGCTTCTCCTGTCCGGCCTTTGTCAGCCATTTCGTCCGGCGACCTCTTTGGGATCCACCGCCCTGGCTATAAAAAGGCTCTTTTCAATAAAAAGATCGACCGCCTCCCCCTCGTCCTGCTTAAAGACCTTACCGAATTCGTCAATCAGAATACGGATTTTGGGGCGCAGAGGCGCGGCGCCGCGAATTTCCACAACCCTTGCCAGAGCGCCGCTATTAAGAAGGATAATGGACCCGATGGGATAGATCCCCATGGTCTGGATAAAGGCTTTAAGCACGTTGGGATCAAAACGCCGGGAATTATCGGAAAGGAGATTCTTTATGGCCTGATAGCCCATTATAGGGTTTCGGTAGGGTTTTTTGCTGACCATGGCCTCGAAGGCGTCGGCTACGGATACAATCCGGGCGCCCATGTCGATAGCCGCCCCGGAAATGCGCCGAGGGTAACCCTCCCCGTCCCAACGTTCGTGGTGCTGAAGCACGATGAGCCCCACGTCTTCCGGGTAGAGAAGCTCCTTGTTAACAATCTTATAGGTATACAGAGGATGAGCCTGGATGCGCTGGAGTTCCGCCGTCGAGAGACTGCCGTTTTTGTCCACGATTTCCTTGGGCAGCCTGAGCATGCCTACATCGTGGAGGAGTGCGCCGGTGATCACCTGCGCCACCTTGTGGTTGGACAGCTTCAACTCGACGGCGATAAGAGCCGAAAGGATGGCCGTGTTAATCGAACTCTTGGCCATTTCATGGCCCCTTACCTCCCCCCCCAGGATGTAACCGATTATGGAATCCCTCTGTTTATGGATGGCCTGGAGGAGCCTGCCGGTAATGTTATCGATAGACCGGGCCTCTACAGAAATCCCCGCGGCTATGCTGTTGAAAACCTGATCCAGCCTCTCAATGAGATCGATATACACGCGGTAGCCGCCTCTGTTTTCCTGAACCTCCGACAGGGAAATGAGGCTGGCCTTCTTTTCAGGCGCCTCATCGCCGGCTTTGGGCCCGGCGGCTTCTTTCGGGGCCTGCGACGGGGGCGTTTCCCCGGCGGCGGATGGGGGGGCTTTGGCTTCCACCGCCTGGGGGCTCACAGGGGAGCCCTCGGTCTGTACTATATCGACGCCCCAGGCATTAAGCTTGCCGATATCCTTCTTCCTTATTGCTACCCCGGCAGGAACAAGCAGATTATCGCCTTCGATATAGACCGGTTCGGAAAAGATCATGCCGGCTTTCAGCGTATTAACAGCTACTTTTTTCATACTATTACTTAATTACCTCAAAACTTCGGAACTGAGCTTGTTCCGGAGTTCTCTTTTGCGAAAACAAAAGCCAGAATTTTAGCCACGCCCTCCCAGCACCAGGGGGGAATCCAATCCCCCGGCTCAAGACCGGCGTCTAAAAGGGCGGCCATGGCGGGGTCTTCCACGATCTCGATACCCACTTCCCTGGCCAGGGCGATTATACGTTCCGCATCCCTGTCTCTGGCTTTTACCAAAAGCCTGGGTATTCCCTCTTCGCTGTTATAACCAAGGGCGGAGGCTTTTTTCCCCCGAATATCCGGGGAACCATTGTTTTCTTCTATTCTGTCTTTGTTTGCTTTAACCTCTTCTATTTTACTTTAACCTCTTCGCTAAATTTAAACCTCTTCATTTACTGAAAGCAAGACTTCCTGATACCTTTGATCGGCGAGGAAAGGCGCTTCATCACTCTTTCGCACTCGGATTTCCGTTCCCGGTCCGCCAAAAAATTTTTCAGCTTCCTTTTCCAGGGCTTTTATATCCCTTTCCTGCCCGGGATATACCGTAATATCCAGAACAGATTTACCGCCGCCGCTTCTATCCAGGATAAAACGCCAGCCCCGGGCAGCCCCTTGGATATCAACAATCAAGCGGCCCTGCCCGCCGCTTTCTCCGGGGACAAACAGGGGATGCTTCTTTATTAATAATCGTACAGAAACCTTTAGTTCTATACCCCCAACTTTGATCTTAAAGGGGAAAACCGCCCAACCCTGGCCGTCCCTGCCGGGGAGCCGGTTCAACCAGGCCAGAAGCCCTTCTTCCCCGTCCTTTTTCCGGATCCCTTTGAGGCACAGTTCTTCCAGCTCTTCCCCGTCCGGCGTTGCTTCCCGGGAGGGCTTGCCGTCTTCCGGCTGTCCCTGCCGCCCCCCGCCGCCGGAAAACCAAGCGCCCGGCTCCATGGCGGCGGCGTATTCCTCCAGGGCTTCGGGGCTCAGGCGCAGCCCCTTGTCCGCCGCCGCGGCCGCGGCTAGGGCCTTTGCCTCCAAGGCGGCCTTGTCCCTGCTGTTCTTCGGGGCCGACGCGGCGCCGGAGGCCAAAAGCTCCCCCCGCAGCCTGCTCAAAAGGGCCGTGTCGGGGGAGAGGGAGAAATAACGGATGGCGGAAATAAGAGTAAAGCTAAGGGTGTCCTGGGGGAGCCCCAGGAGGGCGGCGCTTTGTTTGTACAATTCCTGAACCTTGAGGCCCGGAGAAAATAAAGACGACCCAAAGGAAGGCGCGTGAAAAACATTAGCCTTTGGCGGAACCGGAACATCCCCCGCGGGACCGGTCAAGAGCGGCTTCGGCCCCGGCGAGGCCGCTCCTTTGGCGGCGGCCGGTTTAAGCGGCGGAAGCGCCGCCTCCCCGGGCGCGGGCTTTACCGGGCCCATGCCGGCTCTTATTGAGCGCCGGTTTCCGCGGGAACCGCTGCCGGCCCGGCCGCTGCCGGAGCGGTTTTACTCGCCTTTGCGGCGGAATCGGCCTTGCGGGAAACGATAAGCTCTTTGATTTTGGCGCTTTTGCCGATTTTATCCCGGATATAGTACAGTTTAGCCCGGCGCACCTTTCCGGGACGCACCACCTCTACCCGGTTAATCCGGGGAGAATGAAAGGGGAACACCCGTTCGACCCCCACGCCATAGGAATTTTTCCGCACCATAAAAGATTTGCCTATCCCGGAGTTCTTTATGGCAATCACCAGGCCCTCGTAGATCTGGATTCGCTCGTTCTTGCCTTCAACAATCTTAAAATGGACCTTGACGGTATCCCCTACTTTAAAATCGTCCGGTTCGCTTTTCATCTGGGAAGCTTCAATTGCCCTAATCTCGTTCATCTTTCCCCCTCGCCATCGTCCTGGCGGCAACGGCGTTTCATTTCGTCTATAATTTTACGGGTCTCGTCATCAAAGAGGCCTTCTTCCTCACCCCGGCGGATTAAGTCCGGCCGCAGGGCCAGGGTCTTTTCAACCTGCTTTTCAAGACGCCAGCGCCGTATGTTTTCGTGGTGCCCCGAAAGCAGCACCTCAGGAACTCTCAGCGTACCATAAATTTCCGGCCGTGTATACTGGGGATACTCCAAAAGCCCCCCGGAAAAGCTCTCCTCCTCCAGGGAAGCGGGGGTAATCACCTGTTCCACCAGCCTGTAGGTCGCGTCGATCAGAATAAGGGCCGCCGCCTCCCCGGAGGAAAGGACATAGTCCCCCACAGAAATCTCGTCGTCCACATAAGCGTCGATGATCCGCTGATCGATGCCTTCGTAGCGGCCGCAGAGAAGGACAAGCTCCCCCTCGGCGGCAAGCTCCCGGGCCAGTTCCTGGTTAAAGGGCCGCCCCGAGGGACTCAGGTAAATGACCCGCCTAACCTCTCCGGGTTTAGAGGCCGCCCTCGCGGCCTCCAGCGCCCGGCCAAGGGGTTCGGCCAGCATGAGCATACCCGGACCGCCTCCGTAGGGGGCGTCGTCGCAGGTTCTATGCTTGTCCAGGGCGTAATCCCGTATATTGACGGAACGGTACTCCACGATGCCCCGGCTCACCGCCCTGGCCATGATAGAGCTGGCAAAATAGGCGTCCGTAATCTCCGGGAAGAGAGAGAGCACCGTGTACTTCACTCCACTATCCACCGTTCCAGAAGCGCCGCTTTGCCGGCTTCGGGATTAACATCGCCGAAAAATTCCTTGCGGAAGGGAACCAGCCGGGTTTCGCCCGAAAGGAGCCGCACTTCCGCCAAGTCTCCGCCGCCGCCTTCGATCATATCCGTAATCCGCCCCAAAACCTCTCCGTCACAAACCAGATCCAGGCCCTTAAGATCTTCCACGTAAAATTCACCCGGTTTGAGCGGCGCCGCCTGGGTCCTGCCGGCAACGATCTCCGCTCCGTTAAGGCCTTTGGCCTCTTCGGGCGCGTCAATGCCGGCAAATTTCGCCAGGAGAATCCGGGAAGGATGGGCCTGGACTTCCCAGGCCTCTACCGGATAAACCCTGTCCCTGCCGTCCTGTCTGAGGGTAAGTTCGGTAAGGGCGGTCAGATGCTCCGTCTCCCCCGAAAGGGACCGGACCTTCACAAAGCCCTTGAGCCCGAAAGGAGAACCTACCAGGCCGACCACAAAGGATTCAGTCACATTTCAGACCGTGTGCTAGTCCAGGATTTCCAAAACCGTGTGCTTGCCGCCCTTGGCTGTGGCGGCCTGCAAAACGGTCCGGATCGCCTTGGCAATGCGGCCGTGTTTGCCGATCACCTTGCCTATATCGTCGGGGGCTACCCTCAGTTCCAGAATGGTGGATTTTTCACCTTCTACAACGTTTACGGTTACCGCCGCCGGATCGTCCACCAGGGATTTAGCAATATACTCAATCAGATCTTTTTCCATATTTTCTCCTTAAGATGTTATGAATGTGGGGTTTGGCTTATAAGGAGAAACTCTTTTTGTTTAGGATGCCGCGAACCGTGTCGCTGACCGCGGCGCCCTTATCGATCCAGGACTTTACCTTTTCCGCGTCAAAAAAAATCTGCTTGTCTTCCGCCTCTATAGGATGATAATACCCCACTTCTTCGATTGTTTTTCCGTCCCGGGGCGCCCTGCTGTCCATTACCACAATCCGGTAGTAGGGGCGCTTCTTGGT
>JAISRW010000099.1 GCA_031273405.1 Treponema sp. | reverse complement strand
CCAAAACAATCACCAGGACCAACGCCATCCCGGTGATAAACCCCTTCGCAAATCCGCCCACCTGCTTACCCTCCAGTTTCCGGTCCGTGCGGCTCCCGGTTAAATTTGGTAATGACCTTAAGCCCCACAATCCCGAACAGCACCATGACGCACACCGCAAACCATATCCAATCCTTGATATACCCCCGCACCAGTAACCAGGTCGCCAGGTAGAGGCAGAACGGCTTAAACCCCAGCATCTTTGACGGTAAGGCGATTATCCGCTTCCCCAATATCGCGAATAGTTCTTTCACCGTATGCTCCCAGCTTGGTTTGTCGGATATTTGTATCCCGTCTGAATCACTCAAAGTAGTTCCCCCATTCGCTATCAAGGCCGTAGGCGTTCCCTGCCCCCGCAAGTTTTGCGAAAGCCCCCCGATCCAGGCCCCGGACAGCCGTACTGCTGCCCTTGTTCCAAAACCAGGCGGATACACTTTCAAGTTCCCGAACCCGCGCTCCCGGCTCCTGGGAATTCAGGATCACCCCCTCGTCCACAAGCCCCGCGACATGGGTAGCCTTGCCGGTTTTACCGTCAATGAAAAATGCCGCCCGGATCATGTCCTGTCCCGGATTTTTAACCGTAAAGACACGGCGGTATAAATCATCGGCGGCAGTCCTAATCAATAAGCCCGTTGCCGCATACAGGGCCATACACACCGCCCCGGAACAATCGCTTGTTTCCGGGTTTTCCTTTCCCCACCCGTAAGGAGAGCCGAACTGAAGCAACAGAAAATATACAAACCTGTCGGCCTCTCCCATGTTCCCGAATTGCCGCCTTTCGGTCTCCATGATTTTTTCCCATTTGATTGACATTTATTTCCCTCCACGAAAGAAATTAACTATGACGCTTACGGCCAAGGCCGCCGACGAAATCAAAACGCTCACCACCGCCAGCCGTTCCTTGCCCCGCTCCCCCTCCTTTTTTTCCAGAATCTGAACCCGCCCGATGACGTGTTCCTTGAATTCCTTCATCTCCCCCTTGAGCTCTTTCATTTCAGCGAGTGTTTCAACTATCAGCCGCCGATCATCATTGGTCATATTTTTCACCCCCTTCATGTTTCCATAAGTTTATAGGTTGCTTCAAACGCCGCTTCCCTCCGGTAGCGCAGCGAGAGGGCGGTAATAATCCCCCTCACGGTTTCCCCTTTGGTCTTGACCCTTACCGTGGCCCCCACCCGGCCATGAAACACTCCACGATGTGTCTTAATAGTTATCTCCCTTTTAGGCGTAAGCATCTCTGTAAGCTCCCGGCCTACCCAATCTTCATACATGGGCCTACCGTTAAAATCGTCCTCGGAAAAATAGGAGCCGCTTACATTCAATGCGGTAGTCCCATACTTCGCAACCGCTTCGTCATCCCGCTTAAAGCAGGAACGGTTTATGTCCAAGACAATAGGCCGCCCATAGATAGCGGCATGGTACAAATCCCCTTCACCGTTATCCCCGCAGGATAATTGCACGATTGCCCGGTCAGGGTGGGAAGTAACGTCATAAGCGGCATAACTAAAAGGCCCGCCCGAAAAGGCAAGGCGGCTTTCCGCTTCTTCCTTGATGTCAAGGTGATCCGCATAAACGACATACCGGTTTTTCCCGGTTACATCCTTCACCACATACCGGGCCTCATAGCCCTCATGCTCAATTTCACGGAAATAAGAAGGCCGGAAGGGAAAGACCGTTTGAAGGTTTTCGCCATAGATAACCGGAGGATCTTCATACCGCCAGATTTCCTGTTTTTCCAGAGCGACCGGCATATTGATTTTCAATCGGACGGTATTCCGGTACCGGTCCGCCCGGGCCGTTTCCCGGAGGTAAAAAACATCTTCCCCGGCGAATTCGTAAGAATCATCGTCCTGTATGAAAGGTTCCGCCTGGTACGGCGAATGGGCAAAGACTAAAGGCTTTTCAGGGGCACACTCCAGATGACAGCGGTAAGTAAGGGCCAACTCCGAAAGCTCCGCCCAAATATTTTTTGTAAGCCGCGCATAAGGCAGGGTAAGGGGGATAGTGGCGCAGTCAATATCGGAAACCCCCAGTCCGGCACGTTGGGCAATCAGGTGAACAAGCGAGCGTTCCGGCTGGGTTTTATCACAGATAACCGAGTAAGTAAAAACAGCCGGATTGGTCCAGTCCCGCGCCTCGTCGGTTTTACGCAGTATGGCGGAGCGATCTCTTAAAACAATCCGGATAGAGCACCCCCGGCCGGGGCCGCGTATATCCTGAAACCCCTTATCATCGACATACAATACAAACCGCTCGAACCAGGGGAGGCCCTCCCCAATGGAAAAGGACACCCGCACCTCCCGCCCCGCCCCCCGGTCCGTATCGGAAACCGAATAAAGCCCCCCGGGGTTATCTAATAAGACTTCTCCCCTGGCCGTAGTTCCCCCGGCAGCTTCTTTCAGGCCGTAAAAAGAAGCGTCAACAATATCCCGCTCAAAGACATCTTCAAAGGCGTGTACGCCATGACCGCCCCGGTCTATGGCCAGCCGGAGCCGTACCGGGTTATCGCCCTTTTTGATTGCCTCATCCAGGGCATGGTCAATTTCGTAGAATTTCATACCTTCCCCTTCCTTCATATCTCTTTTTACGTTATAGTTACCCTATGACCATACAACAAACCTTGGAAATTCCGGCGGATGGAACGGTAAATCACCTTCACCTGGATCTGCCTTTGCCCGAAAATCATCCTTCCGGCAAGGTCAGGGTTGAAGTCACCATCACCCCCGAAAAAGGCGAATATTTCTTCCGTAATCGTTTCCAAAAGCACTTCGATGATTTCTTTGGCTCTCTCAAGGGCTCTCCTGTCTTTGAAGGCGACAGCGCGGAAATCATTCGGAAAATACGCGATGAATGGTAAAATCCTGCTTGATTCCACAATCGCCATTGATCTGCTTAACGGCCTTGAGGAAACAAGATACTTAAAAGAAAAAATCGGCAAGGCAAAATTGTATATCAGTATCATTACCCGGATAGAATTACTGTCATACTCAAAACTTACACCGGACGATGAAAAGGCTATTTTCATATTTCTCAAGTCTGTAAA
>JAISRW010000050.1 GCA_031273405.1 Treponema sp. | reverse complement strand
CGGATGATCCTTACGGCGATTTCGCCCCGGTTGGCAATGAGCAGGCGCTTTATCAATGAGCGCCCCTAAAGCCGTTTGACCGTAAAGAGGGTCTGGCCGTATTCCACAAGATCCCCGCTTGCCGCATGGGTTTTGACGATCTGGCAGTCGAATTCGGCTTCCAGGTGGTTCATCATCTTCATGGCTTCCAGGATACAGAGGGTGTCCCCGGATTTAACCTTCGCGCCGGGCTTTACGAAGGCCGGTGCGTCGGGGCCGGGGGCGGCGTAGAAGGTCGCCACAATGGGGCTGGTGATGGCTTCCCCCTCGGTCGTTTCCGCCACGGGAGCCGAAGGCAGGCCCAGGCGCACGGGGCTTTCGCCGCCGGGGGCCAAGGGCGCCTGAGGCCCCGGCGCCGCATCCCGGAGGCCCCGGTTCGCGAAGGCGCCGTCCTTCCGCAGGGTCAGGTGAACGCTGCCGTCGTTAAGATCCAGTTCCGCTATGGAAGCGGCGCTGAATTTATCGATAATCGTAAGGATCATTTTTTCGTTCATGGGTTATAAATCTCCGTTTTACAAATCCCTGCCTGAAGGGTCCACATCCGCTTCGTAATTCACCCCTTCCACGTCAAAGCCGTTGGCTTCCATAAAGTCATGTTTAAAACCGGCAATGTCGGTGGTTTCAAAAACATTTTCTTCCGTAACTTTTTCCATCTGGGCCAGAACCGCCCGCTGTACGTCTTCCCGCATTTCCCAGTCGTCTATGCGTATGCGGCCTTCGGCATCCACCGGGACTTTTCCCGGATCATCCGCCGCCCCTTCGCCGTAGAGCTTGTCCCGGTAGAGCCGGACTATCTGTTCTATGCATCCTTCGTGGAGGCCCTTTTCCTTCATCACCTTGACAAGGCAGGAGACGTAAAAGGGAATGATGGGGATGACGACGCTGGATCTGGTGACCAGGGCCTTGTTCACCGAGATCCAGGCGCCGGCGATCTTATTCCCTCCGCCGGGGCCGAATTTTTTGTTCAGGGCGGCGCAGGCCCGCTCAAGGTCTTCCTTGGCCCGGCCTATGGCGCCGTTTTTGTAAATCGCCCAGGAGAGTTCCGGGCCTATGTAGGTATAGGCTACGGTGCGGGCGCCGGGGGAGAGGAGGCCTTCCCTGTCCAGGGCTTCGATCCACAGTTCCCAATCTTCGCCGCCCATGACCTTTACGGTGTCGGCGATCTCTTCCTCCGTGGCGGGTTCGGCGGAGGCGGCGGAAAATTTTCCGGTCATCATGTCCAGGGTCTTCCCGGAGAACCTTGCGCCTACGGGTTTGATCACCGATTTGTGGAGCACGCCGGTTTTGGGGTCCCTCCGCACCGGGGAAGCCAGGGAATAGACGATGAGATCGATCCCGGCGGGAATGCCCGCGGCGGCGGCGGCCTGGCGGACGGCGGTGGCGGCTTCGGCCTTCATGGCGTCCGAATAGGCGTCTCCGTCGAGGGTTCCGGAAACCAGGCCGGCCCCGGCGGCGTCCCTGTCGAAGGTGAGGTTGTTGTAGAAGCCGGGAGTACCGGGCTTGGATTCGCCGGCGGGCTTTTCAAAGGAAACCCCCACGGTAACCGCGCCGTAACCGAAGGCCGCGGCGATGCGGCTCGCCAACCCGTAGCCGGTAGAGCAGCCGAGAATCAGGGCCAGTCGGGGCCTCCCCGGCTTCCCCCTGTCCGCCGCCAGGGCGTTTTTCGCGTATCCTGTCTGCCGCCTCACCGAAGCGGCGCAGCCTGAGGGGTGGCTGTTGATGCAGATATTGCTTCGAACCATGGGTTTGATTATCACGTTGACTCCTTATCCGGCCGCGAACCCACCAGGCAGAGCCATTCGGCTTCGGCGGCCAGTTCGTCTCCCACATAGGCCTTCCCTGACTGTTTGATCATTTTGGGCGAGACCCTGAGGTTTTCGATTTCAGAACGTACCTCGTCGCCGGGGCGCACCTGGCGGCGGAATTTTACCTTGTCTACCGAGGCGAGAAAAAAAAGCCCTTCCCCGCCGAGGACGCCCAGCTTCTTCAGCCCCGCGCCGCCTGACTGGGCCATGGTCTCCACAAGGATAACCCCCGGAACCACCGGGTATTCCGGGAAGTGCCCGGCAAAGAAGAATTCTTTTTCGGTAAACACATGTTTGGCGACTATTTTTTCCTGGTCGGCCCTGATGATTTCATCGACAAACAGGAAGGGCGATCGGTGGGGCAGCAGCCCTTCAATCTCTGTGCTCATGGTCTTTCCTCAGCTTAACCGTATTTTTTGAATGCCACGACGCCGTTATGGCCGCCAAAGCCCAGATTGCCCGAAACGGCGGCGTTGATTTCGCCGTATTGGACTTTATTGGGCACATAATCCAGATCGCAGGCGGGATCGGGGTTTTCGAGATTGATCGTAGGCGGATAGAAGCCTTCACGGATCGCCAGGACGCAGGCTATGGCCTCAATGCCCCCGGAACCGGCGACGCAATGGCCGGTCATGCTTTTGATCCCCGAAACTTTCATTTTGTAGGCATGATCCCCGAAGGCGTATTTGACCATCCTGGTTTCGGTAGGATCGTTGATCTCCGTGGAGGTTCCGTGGGCGTTGTAGTACTGGACTTCTTCGGGCTTGAGCTTCGCGTCTTCCAGAGCCAGCTTGATGGCCCTGCCGCCTCCTTCGCCGGAAGTGTCGGGGGAGGTGATGTGATAGGCGTCGGAACTGCCGCCGTAGCCGGCGAACTCGGCGAGTATGCCGGCGCCTCTGGCTTTGGCGTGTTCCTCGCTTTCCAGGACAAGGACGCCGGCGGCTTCGCCCAGCACAAAGCCGTCTCGGTCAGCGTCAAAGGGGCGGGAGGCTTTTTCCGGGTCGCCGCAGCGTTTGGTCGAAAGGGTCTTGAGCATCTGGAAGCCCCCGATAGCAAAGGGGACGATGCAGGCTTCGGTGCCTCCCGAAACCACCAGGTCGCAGCGGCCGGAACGGATCAGGTCCAGGGCCTGCCCCAGGGCGTCGGCGCCGGAAGCGCAGGCGGTTACCTGGGTCAGGGACGGCCCCTTCGCTCCGAAGAGGATGGATATGTTTGCCGCCGCCTCGTTGGGGATCATCAGGGGGATGGTGAGGGGGAGCATGCGCCGGGGCCCCTTCTCAAAGAGCTTGGAGAAGGATTCGGAGACCACTTCGAAGCCGCCTATGCCGTTGCCCAGGACTACGCCGGCTCTTTCGGGGTCGGAGGCGAGCCTTTTTTTGGGGCCCTCCCCGGTATCCGCGGTCTTGAGGAGATCCGCCTGTTCCAGGGCCTGGGCCGCGGCGGCAACCGCGAACTGGGTAAAGCGGCACATCTTCCGGGCGTCTTTTTTGTCCATCCAGAGGGAAGGATCGAAATCCCTGACTTCTCCGGCGATGGACGCGTCAAAGCCGACTGTATCAAAGTGGGTGATTTTTCCTATGCCGCTCTTCCCCGCCTTGAGGGCGGCGGAAAATTCCTCTACCGATTTACCTATGGGGGAAATGACGCCCATGCCGGTAACCACTACTCTTTTCATGTTGCCTCCGTCATATAAACATGCCGCCGTCCACGGCGATAACCTGTCCGGTTATATAAGAAGACGAAGCCGAAGCAAGAAAAAGCGCGGCTTCCGCTATGTCCTCAGGCTCCCCGATACGCTTAAGGGGTATGGCCCCGGTCATTTTTTCTTTGGCTTCCTCGGGTATGGCCGCGGTCATATCGGAATTGATAAAACCCGGCGCGATGGCGTTTACCCGTACCCCCCGGGAGGCCGCTTCCCTGGCCAGGCTCTTGGTAAGGCCGATGAGCCCCGCCTTGCTGGCGGCGTAGTTCGCCTGGCCGCCGTTGCCGTGGATTCCCACAACGCTGGACATATTGATGATTGAGCCCCGGCGCCTGCGGATCATGTCCCTGCCCACGGTGCGGGCGAAGAGGAAGGCCGCGCTGAGGTTTACATCCAGCACCTTTTGAAAATCTTCCAGGGTCATTCTAAAGGAAAGGTTGTCCCTGGTGATGCCGGCGTTGTTTACCAGCACGTCGAAGCCCCCCGATTCTTTGATGAGGCCTTCGATCAATGCTTCAAGATCCCCAAGCCTGCCGAGATCGGCGTTCAGCCAGTGGAGCCTGCCCGCCGCCTTTTCTATGCGTTCCCCCAAATCCGCCGGCTCCCTGGTTCCGACGCCCCAGACCTCGGCCCCGGCGGCTATGAAGCGGCCGGCTATGGCGCGGCCTATGCCCCTGGAAGCCCCGGTTACCAGGGCCTTTTTATCCTGCAGTTCCATGTCTAAAACTCCGGTTTTTCAAAAATATTGTTTATATCTTCCAGGGTTCCCGCCGCAAGGCAGGGGACGGAAGTTCCCGTATCTTTCCATAAGCCCTGGAGCACCCTGCCCGGTCCCGCCTCAAGGCAGATCTCAAAACCGCCGGCTCCCTGAACGGCCGCTTCTTCATCGGTCCAGCGGACCGGCGACGTAATATGGGCCAGGGCCAGGGTCTTTATCTCCTCTCCCGAGAGGGCCTGTTTCCCGGTTACGTTGGAATAGAAGGGGACGGCGGGGTTTTTAAAGGCCGTCTTTTCCAGAAAAGGCCGGAAGCTTTCCGCCGCCGCCCTCATGAGGGGGGAGTGGAAGGGGCCACCCACCGCCAGGGGGATTACCCGCCTGGCCCCCGCCGCGATAAAGCCTTTGATCCCTTCCGCCAGGGCGGCGGCGGTTCCGGAGACCACCGTTTGCCGGGGGGAATTGATATTGGCGGCGTAAAGGTCGAGGCCCTTTTCCTTGCGCCATTTGGCGGCCAGGGCTTCAACCTGCTCCGGGGCGAGGCCAATGACGGCCGCCATCCCCGGCGGCTCCGCCCCTGTTCCCAGGCTGTCCGCGGCGGCCTGCATGGCCTCCCCCCGCTCCCTGACCAGACGGAAGCAGTCTTCCGCGGCGAGTACCCCCGAAACGGCCAGGGCCGCGTATTCCCCCAGGCTGAATCCGGCGCAGCCCGCGGGCTCTATGCCCCGCTCTTTGAGATACCCCGCGGCGGCCAGGTTAGCCAGGGTAATGGCGGGCTGGGAAATATCGGTGCGTTTGAGGGTTTCTTTGTCCGATTCGCCCAGGAGGGCCTTCATATCCCTGCCGGTAATATCCGAAGCCAGGCTGAAAAGTTCTTGAAGCGAAGAACCGCCCTCTTCCAGCAGATCCAGAGCCATCCCGGGATACTGGGCTCCCTGGCCGGGAAATAACAAGAACGCTTTTTTCATATCTTTATTATGACAAAGCCGCGGAAATTGTCAACGCAAAATCCCTACCAGACAATGAGGTTCCCTCCGTAGGTGAGGCCGCCCCCGAAGCCGACGGTCAAAACCAGATCGCCCCGGCGGAGCTTTCCGCCCCGGTTGAGTTCGTCCAGGGCAATGGGTATGGAAGCCGCCGACGTATTGGCGTATTCCTCGATATTGAGGAAGAACTTTTCTTCCGGGATTGCCAGCCGTTTTGCCGCGGCCTGGACGATCCTGGCATTGGCCTGGTGGGGCGCAATCCAGGCCAGATCTTCAACCGCGATCCCTTCCTGGACCAGGAGCTTTTCGATGGTTTCGGTCATAGCCTTGACGGCGAAGTTATAGACCGCCCGGCCGTTCATCTCAAGATGGGCGGGTTTGTCGACGGTTTCGCCGGCCTTAAAGGGGAAGCGCCCCCCTCCCCGGCGGATCATAAGGTAGTCCGCCCCGGACCCGTCGGCTCCCAGGACGGTCCTGAGGAGCCCCCGTTTCCCCGGCCCTTCGGCCGGGGCGGCGGTCCTTTCCAGCACCGCCGCCCCGGCGCCGTCCCCGAAGAGAACGCAGCTTCCCCTGTCGTCCCAGTCGGTAACCTTGGACAGGACTTCCGCCCCTATGACCAGGACCCGCTTCCTCCCGGCCCCGGTGCTCATGAGCCCCGCGGCGGTCTCCAGGGCATAGATGAAGCCGGTACAGCCGGCGGTAATATCCATGGCCCCCGCCTGCTTCGCCCCCAGCCTTTCCTGGACTATGCAGGCCGTGGAGGGGCAGCCCAGGTGATCCGGCGTGGCGGTGGCCAGGATAATCATGTCCAGGGTCCCGGCCGCGGTCTGCCAGTCGCCGCCGGCCATGGCCAGGGCCTTTTGGGCCGCTTCCAGGGCTAAATCGCCGGCGGCGGTTTTTTCGTCCGAAAGATGCCTGGCGCCGATCCCGGTGTGGGAGCGGATCCATTCGTCGCTGGTGTCGACCCGGGCGGCCAGGTCCTGATTGGAGACCCTGTTCGGTGGAACCGCTCTGCCGGTCCCAGTGATTTCAAAAGCCATAGGATTCCTTATTTGAAAAAGTGTCAATTCCGGAATTTAGACACTCCCTGACGGGGAAGGTTGCGGGGCGCTTTGGGGTTCTTCGGGAATTTAACCGTTTGACCAAGAACGAAAAGAACCGGATAAAAAAGGTAGTGAAACAGATTGTGGGGGAATGAGGGCAATGAGCAAACAATTTGAAAGCATAATCGAGGGCCTCAACGAACTGTCGGATTATTGCGGAGGCGATAAAACCAAGGCAAGGGTTCTGGTGATCGAGGCGCCGGATATTTCAATAGCGCCCCTCAATACCTTCCGGCGCTTCCTGCCGGCTTTTGGAAATCTAACTACCCGCCGGCATATCCTCGACGCGACTTGGCGGTTAGAATGAGTTGATACGCCCTGCCGCGATCCTGCGTAATGCCTAATAAATAAACCTAGCCGAAAACATGGATGCCTAATAACTAAAAATCTAGTCCAAAATATAATGGTTCTGTCCCGCAAGGAGGAACCGAGTGAGGCTAGACATGCACA
>JAISRW010000046.1 GCA_031273405.1 Treponema sp. | reverse complement strand
TTGGAAATGCCCGGGAAAAATTAATATCGCTCTATCCCAAGTTTGAAACCAAAGAGGTATGAGATGACAGCAGTCAAATACCCCCGGTAAAGCCGGGGGTTTACCTATTTTAATTATGCCATTTATCAACGAGACAGTACACTAGAAGGAGAATTCATACCCCAGGGTGATATTGAGGCTGCGGCGTTTGATCGCTTCTATTGTTTCGCCGCCTTCCTTAATCTTGAGGGGGGTGAAGTCCATGAGGAAGCGGATATCGGCGATGATCTTTCCGGGCCCCACAGGGTAGCCTCCGAAGACGCCCGCAGTTGCGCCGAAGGTTATGCCCTTGGTCTTAACATCCGTCGATCCTCCCAGTTCGCTTGGAAATGACAATTCAACATCGCCAACCGGGATGGAGAGAACAGGCCCCGCCACCAGGCCGACCATGAGGGGTTGTTGCAGGAACTCGTAGCGCAGGAGCACGGGGATGTCCAGGGAAGAATAGGAGCCTTCCAATTCTATTGATGTTCCGGAAGCGCTCACTTCCCAGATCTTCTTCTGGCCGATCATAACATTCAGTTCCGCCTGTACCGCAAAACGGCCGGTAAAGTAGTATCCCCGTAGCCGGCAATGATAAAGTTGGCGCCTACCTTGTCGTCCACAGACGCGCCATATGACTTAATCTCATCCACCAAATCATCCATGTCCTCGCCGTTTCCATGGAAGCCGATGCCCGCCCCGAGCCTGGCGCCGGCGGCAAAGTTCTGGGCGCTCGCCGCGAAGGATACAAACACCAGCGCGGCAATCAAAACAAAAACTTTCTTCATCATGCAATCTCCTTAATCAAAAAATATTTATGCTCCCGAGCTGCCGGACAAAGACCCTGCCTCATGCGCACAGGCCCTTCCGCCTAACGCTCGTTACACACCAGTGATCTCCGCCTTGCGGCATAACCGCGCTGTAGATCCGGTTCCACAGCCTGTGTTGTAAATTCCGGGGAATTTGTCTTAATGTTTTGAGAATTTATTCGCGGCGGGGGTTTAATACCGGCAAGCCGACTTGCTTCCGGCCTTGCCGCGGTCATAAGCGTATTAAAACCGGGTCCAATACCTTTAGCGAACAACCTGGCGCATGGCTCTGCCGCGGGGTTTTTGATCGCCCGCTCCTTGGAATGAACGGAGCGACCTTGAGAGTGAGGAATCCTAAACAGAGCATCTAATTCTTTATAATATAAGAAATTACGCGCTACATGGGGGGGGGTACAAACGATAAGTAGTAGGCGGTAAGAAAGAGGGATGTTGCGGGAAGTTTAGCGGCCCGGGACGCGGATTTTGCGGTTTGCGGAATAGTACGCGGCACGGCTCCCTCCTTCTTTGCTGCTTACCGGGAACTGGACTTTACCTCGTTAGGCAGACATCATAAACGAGGCTATCCAAGTAAAACACATCAGCCGCGGTATAGTCAAGCGCCGGCCCAGCCAAAAGGGCTATAATTTTTGGTTTTATCCGTGCTACATTGTGAGCCTATGGGATTTATCAATCTGGATCTGGACGCTGTCGAAGCGTATGTGTCTAACCATCTGCGGCTTTTTCTTTCTATGGCGGCGGGAATTCTGGTATTTGTAGGTATTATCGCGGTTTCGGTTTTTTTTATCGCCCTCAGGGGGGAGGAAGAGATCATGGTTCCCGAAGTGCGGGGCAAGGATCTCACCGCCGCTCTCCTGGATCTCCAGGTTAAGGAGCTCTATCCGAGGATACTCCTCCGCTATTCCCAAACTTCCGCGGACAGGGGGCTGATCCTGGAGCAGGACCCCCTGCCGGGCACTATTGTCAAAGCGGGCCGCAGGATACGCCTGGTGGTGAGCCAGGGTGTCATGATCAACAAGGTAGAGAATTACCTGGGCCGCAATATCGACGAGGTCCGGGTGGAACTTCAGGCCTTGTTCGCTTCAGCTTCGAGCCCCCTCCTGTCCTTAAAAGAGCCTTTTATGTATGAGTATTCCGCCGAATCGCCGGGGACCATCCTGCACCAGCGGCCTGAACCGGGATCCGATATTTCCGGCCCCACGGTCCTGGATCTGGTGATAAGCAGGGGGCCTGAAAACACCATGATCAACATGCCGAATCTTGTGGGGCTCTCCCTTGAGCAAACCCTGGAACAAATCGGCCGTACAGGGGTGGATTTTACGTTTACCCTCCGGCCTGCCGGGGAAGGAGAAAAAGCCGGGACCGTGACAGCCCAGAACCCCCCGGGGGATACGACGGCGGCTTCCAACACCCGGCTGGCCATTACTATGGCCTCTCCCCTGTCCCCGGATGACGGCCAAGTCTTCGGCCTTTTTGTCTATCCCATGCCGAAGAACCCTTACCCCCACCTCATCCGGCTGGAAGCCCTCCTGCCTTCGGGAGAGAGGCTCCGGCTTTTATCGGTAGAGTACGCCGGGGGCGAACTCTCTGTCCCCTACCGTCTGCCTCCGGGATCGGTGCTTATACTTTCCATGCTTAACCGGGAAATACACCGGGAAACCGTGACGCTCCCCGGGAAACCCTAGCAGCCTGTTGCGCTTCGCGCATGAAGAGTGGAGAGGACAGAGAGGAGAGAGGTTACAGGTTTTTTTCTCTTGTCCGTGTCGGCGGCGGTTGGATTTTCTTCATTGCCTTTTGGAATAATCAGGATGTCAGGTATTTCAGGTCCCTCAGGGGGAGGTTCTCCAGGTATTCGTCCAGGATTTCCTGTTCCCCTTTCGGGAAGGAAAGAAATTCCAGGGAGACGATCCGCCCGGTGCGGATCACCCGGCAGAGCGGCGACAGGATGGCGCCTCCGGCCCGGAGGGAACATTCGGCTAGTTCCATATTCGGCCGCATATCCTTTGTCAGGGCGGCGTGATCCGGGTGAAACGAGACGCCGCCTGAGGAGATGGTTTTAACCTCTCCGGTAACGATGGTTTTGTCCCGGGGGCTTGCGAAAATAAAATTTAAGCGCTGCCATTTTCTGGCCTGGTAGCGTTGGGCCTTGCGTTTTTCATCCACCGGTATATAGCGGCTCAGAATGCTCTGGAGCCTGTCTATTTCGACCGAGCTGTCCAGGGTTTCGTCGACTATACCGCTCACCCCCAGATAGAAGGCTTTGGATGTTTCTTCCAGGGGGAAATTATCCCCTTTGAGGAGGATAATGGGGCAGAGATCCTTGGGCCGTTCGCTGCGCACGAACTGGACCATGATTTTCCAGTGCCGGGGAAAGTCCCGGGCGCTGATGATAATCGCCGACGGATCGGTTTCTTCGATGTTATCCATGGCCTTGAGCACGTTATGATACCGGATTATATCAAACCCCAAGGGCCTAATACAGAGAGAAATCAGATTGCGGGTATCGTCGGAATCCAGCGCCAGCAATAATTTCATTGTTTTGCCTGCCCTTTGTTCGTGCCGAAGAGGTTCAACAGCCCGCCCCCAGGGCGAGGCCGTCTATTCAGTCCCGAGGTTTGTGACGGAGAAATCAATAATGCTCCAAATATCATCCTTGCGGTATAAATAATACGTAAATCTCTTCTTTTCAGTATACCCGCCGATCTTAAAATATTCCAGTACCGTGACAATACCTTCGTCCGCGTTATAGGCGGTTCTTTCAATGACAAAATCCGACGGTATTGCGGCTATATCGCCGTCTATCACGGAACTTTGGAGTTCCCTTCTGTAGCGGTCTATCATCCTCTGCCTCCCCTCTTCGGATTCCGCCAGCCACTGGCGGCGGCGATAGGCGTCCCTGGAGAGCATGGCTTCCAGATCCAGGTAAAGGAAGTACTTTTCCCACTGGCTTTTTTGCCGGGCCGTAAGCAGATAGCTTACCACCTCGTCGGGGGGGAGCTTCTGCCGGACCAGCACCGCGTTGGTTTCCACATCCAGGGCCAGGGGGACCCCGTCGGGGCCGGGGAGAGCCCTGGGCCGCAGGCTGAGGCTGAGGCGGTTGGATACCAGGGGCTTTATCTCCCCGCCGGCGGCGGAGCGGGAAGCGCCGTCCCCCCCGTCCCGGCCGGCCGGAAAGGAGATGTTCTCTTCCGGGTAATAGAGTTCCGGAAAGATCCTGGCCTGGACAACATAGGAACCGCTCCGGTCAAGGAGGGTGTAAAAGCGGAGATCCTCCACAAAAGAAAAAGATTCCCCGGCTTCAACGGAAATTTCCCTGAAGTACACCTGCCGGCTCTGGCTCCGCTTCCGCACCAGGGCGCCGGCGGCTTCCACCACCCGGTTGGTGGTGGTGCGGACGTCGAAATCCACGGAAAAGGCCCTCTCGTCGGCCAGTTTGAACCGGTAGGCGGCCGGCCCGTTATTGGTGACGGTCATCTGGATGTAAATGGGCTCGGCTTCAAGGTAATAAATTCTTTTGTCAAAAAACCGGATATTTATGGAAACCGGTTCATTTTGGGTGTTTTCTGCCCCCTCCAGAGCGGAACATAGTCCCAGGATGAGAAATAATGCCGCGGCCAGGCTGTGTTTTCGATTCACCATACAACTCCAGTTAAGAGAAGCAGTTCCATCGGACCGGAGGTCCACAATGCCGGATTTTGGGACTGCACCCTTAAATTTTTAGATTTAAAGCGGAACATGCGCTTTATGCGCATTTTCCGCAAGGGCTGGTTCCGTCGGACCGGAGGTCTGCGGCAACCGATTTTGAACCCAGCCCGGGAGGGTTTAATTAAGACCCGCTCCTATATTATAGTAATCGGTAAACCGATATGAATACCTTATCATTTCCTTTACTGAGGGAAAAAATCAGCTCTTCGCCGCCGGTGAGGGAGATTCTTAAAGCCGCGAAAGAGGGCAAATTCCCCCTGGAAATAGACGCCTGCGAGGGCGCTTTTACCGGCGTCCTCCTCTCGCTGCTGTACCGGGAACTCAAAGGGCGGGTCCTGGCGGTGACTGCTTCGGATCCTGAAGCGGTCCAACTTGAGCGGGACCTGGAAGCCGCCCAAGCGCCGGCGGCGGTTTTCTCCTGGTGGGGCGCCCTGCCTTACCGGGATATGGCGCCTCATTCGGCGGTTTTTGGGGAACGGGCGGGCGTATTGGCGGGCCTGGCGGCGGGACAGAAGGGCATTGTCATCGCGTCCCAGCGGGCCTTTCTTTCTCCCCTGCCGCCCCCGGATTATGTTAAGGGCCTCCTCATCCGCCTAACGCCCGGAGGAGCCATAGACACGATAGCCCTGGCCGAAAAGCTGGCAAGCTACGGTTACACCCGGGTGCCCAGGGTGCAGGTTCACGGAGAATTCGCCCTCCGGGGAGAGGTGCTGGACATCCTCATGGGCGGGGACGACGAGGCCTACCGGGTGCTTTTCGATTTTGACCGGGTGGAAACCATAAAACGCTTTGACCCCATCGATCAAAGCGGCCTGGAAAAAACCGGCGAGCTGTGCATACGACCCCTCAAGGAAGTGGTCTGGACCGACGACCGCATCGAGGAACTCAGCCGGACCCTGGGGGCCCTCCCGGAATTTACCGATCAGGGGCGCTTTTACCTGGAGGAGCTCATGAGCCGCGGAACCGCGGGAGGGGAGGAACTGCTCTTCCACCTGGCCTTTGAAAAGCCCGCCGTTCTGACCGATTATCTCGACCCGGGGGATACGGTCGTTTTTATCGATAAAGAAAGGCTCGAAAACGCCCAGGAATCCCTGGAACGGGAATACAGGAACCTCTATTTAAAGGCCGGGAGAGAAAGGGCGGCCTCCGGCGGAGGCTGCCTTCCCGGGCCGGAACGGCTCCTCCTCAGGTTTAACGATCTGGCCGGGAAGGCGGCCCGGCGTATCTCTTTTATGGGGATCAGGGGAGGGGGAGAAGCCGGGGCCTTGAGGCTTTCGGCCGGCGGCGAGCCTTCCAGGAGCTTTTTCGGCAATATCAGCTACCTGAAAGAAGAATTCGCCTCCCTCCTTGGTCAGGGCTGGGAACTCGGGGTGGCCGCGGAGTCCGATGTCCAGGCGGGACGGATCGCGGAATTGCTCATAAAGAGGGAAGAGGGGAGAGGGGAGCGTGAGGAGTTAAGAGGGAAGAGGGGGGGGCGGAATACGGTGTCGGTTTTTACGGCGCCTTTGTCGGCGGGGTTCGCGCTGCCGGATATCAAGTTCATGCTCGTCCAGGAGAACGAGATTTTCGGGCGGCGGAAACGGCCGCCAAAATCCCTCAAGACCGTGCGCAGCGCCGCCATCGACACCTTTGTGGAGCTCAACCCCGGGGATTACGTGGTCCATATAAACTACGGTATCGGCCTTTTCAAGGGGATAGATCGCGTCAAGGCTCTTGGGCATGAGAGGGACTATGTCAAACTCGAATACCTTGATGAAGAGATCGTTTTTGTGCCCATAGAACAGGCCAACCTGGTGCAGCGCTATATAGGCAGCGAAGGCGCCCCGCCCCGGCTGGACAGGCTGGGTTCAAAGAGCTGGGAAAACCGCAAAGGCCGGGTTAAAAAAGCGGTGGAGGACATTGCCGGAAAGCTGCTGGCCCTGTACTCCCGGCGCAAACAGGCCCAGGGCTTCGCCTTCCCCGGGGACAGCGAATGGCAGACCATGTTCGAGGCGGCCTTCCCCTTTGAGGAGACCGAGGATCAGCTCCGTTGCGTGGAGGAGATAAAGGCGGACATGGAAAGCCCCCACCCCATGGACAGGCTGGTATGCGGCGACGTGGGTTATGGCAAGACCGAGGTCGCGGTGAGGGCCTGCTTTAAGGCCATCATGGGAGGCAAACAGGTGGCTTTCCTGGCGCCTACGACCATCCTGGCGGAACAGCATTTTGAAAATTTCCAGGAAAGATTCAAGCAGTTCCCGGTGCGCCTGGCCATGCTCTCGCGCTTCGTGGAACCCAGGACGGCCCGGCAGGTTCTGGAAGATCTCAAAAACGGCGCGATCGATCTCCTGGTCGGGACCCACCGGATCGTCCAGAAGGACGTAGGCTTTAAAAACCTGGGGCTCATGGTGGTTGACGAGGAGCAGCGTTTCGGCGTCAAGGACAAGGAACGGCTTAAAGAGCTTAAAACCAACGTGGACTGTCTCACCCTCTCGGCCACTCCCATCCCAAGGACCCTCCACATGAGCCTTCTCAAAATCCGGGACATGAGCCTCCTGGCCACCCCTCCCCAGAACCGGCGCCCCATCGAGACGGTAATCGAGGAATGGGATGAAGACCGCATTGCCCGGGCCATACGGGCCGAAACGGAACGGGGCGGCCAGGTTTTTTTCCTCCATAACCGGGTCGAAACCCTTAACGCGACCAGAATCAAGATCGAACATCTTGTGCCGGAGATGCTGGTCGAAACGGCCCACGGCCAGATGGACGCCCAGGATCTCGAAGACGTGATGCACCGGTTCGTCCACGGAGGCTTTCACGTCCTGGTTTCAACGACTATTATAGAAAACGGTATAGACATTCCCAACGTAAACACTATCATTATAGACAGGGCTGATATGTACGGGGTCTCCCAGCTTTACCAGCTTCGGGGCCGGGTCGGCCGTTCGGACAGGGTGGCTTACGCTTACCTGTTCTATCCCGGGGACAAGTCTATCTCCGAGCTTGCCATGAAGCGCCTCCAGGTGATCTCGGACTTTACGGAGCTTGGTTCGGGCTTCAAGATCGCCATGAAGGATATGGAGATCCGGGGCGCCGGGAACCTCCTGGGCCGGGAGCAGTCGGGGGATATTTATTCGGTGGGTTTCGATCTCTACCTCCGCCTTCTGGACGAGGCGGTACGGAGGCTCGAGGACGAGAACTACGAGGCTGAGACCGAGACCCTCCTGGAGCTTGAGTATTCGGGCTTTATTCCGGACAGCTATATTGATTCGGCCCAGGAAAAGATGGAAGTCTACAAAAAGGTCGCCGCCATCCGTACCAAGGAGGAACTGGAGCGCCTCTACGCGGAACTCCTGGACCGCTTCGGCCCCCTGCCCGACGAAGCCGCCTCCCTTATGGCCCTGGCGGAGATACGCATCATCTGCCGGGAGCTTTCGGTTTCTTCACTTAGGGAACGGGGCGGCATGGTGCAGGCCGAATTCGGCAAGATCTCTAGGATCAACGTGGACCGCCTGATACGGCTTATGAAGGAATCGGGGGGCAAAATCAAGCTTGACCCCAAAGCCCCCAATGTGGTTATATTTGCCGCGGGGAATATAGGCCTCAAAGAAAAGAGCGAATTTATCAGGGAAAAGCTCGCCGCTTTGGCGGGCTGAAAGCGGCAAGTTCAACTGTCAGATTTTGAACTGTCAATCTTGGATTTAAGAGAGGTATGATGATAAAAGCGATAGTGTTTGATTACGGAAAGGTTATCTCCTTTCCACCGGAACCGGAGATAATGGTACAGCTTGCATCCCTGGCGGGAGTCGGGGTAGGGATCTTTGAACCTCTCCTCTGGGAATTGAGGGGCGAATACGACCGGGGCACGGTGAACGCCAGGGAATATTACGGGCAGATCCTCTCCCGCCTTAACGTGAGGCTGGACGGAAAAACCATAGACGCCATGATAGCGTTAGACCTCAAAAGCTGGGAAAATATTAACCCCGGCACGGTAAAGCTCATGGAGGAAGTAAAGGCCGCAGGTTTTATCCTGGGCATACTTTCCAATATGCCCCATGACTTTCTGGCCCTAGCGCGGAAGAAGTTTCCGCTTTTCAGCCTTCCCGATGTAAGCCTTTTTTCCTGCGAAGCCAGGCTCATAAAGCCGGAGCCGGCTATTTACCAAAAGCTTCTTTCCCTCTTAAAATGCGATCCGGAAGAGCTTGTTTTTTTTGATGATACTCTTAACAATGTAAAGAGCGCGGCTGATTTGGGGATCTTTTCTTTTCTCTGGCAGGACCCCGAAACTGCCCGGCGTGATTTATCAAGCCTGGGGGTGCGTCTCTAGGAGTTTGTTGCGCTTTGCGCATAAAATCTCAAAAAACCGCCTGTAAGGCGGTTTTTTACCTTACAAAACAAACTGCGTTAGGAGCCCATTTATCGTCCGATTGCAAAGGAATTTTATGGCTATAGTTCAAACTTTTTTGGTTTTTTTTGTTACGGTTGTTATTATTATAGTATGCATACCTTTCGGATGCCTTGCCTTTATTCTAAGTTTTCTGGGCCTGAAAAGACCCATGGCCCTTTTTGTTTATAAAATCGCCCAGACCTGGGCGTGGGCCCTTATATTCCTTTCCGGTTGCAGCCTCAGCGTCAGAGGACAGGAAAATATACCAAAAAAGGGGGGGGTCTGTTTTGTGGCAAATCACGGGGGCTTTTTCGATATTATCCTTGCCCTGGCCTATATCGGGCGGCCTTTCGGTTTTATCGCAAAAAAAGAGCTCCTCCTCATTCCCCTCTTTAACATGTGGATTTCCATACTGGGCGGACTGTTTATAGACCGCAAGCATCCCAGGAAAGCCCTCAAAACCATCAACGAAGGAACGCGGAGGCTTAAACAAGGCGGCGGCGTTCTTATTTTCCCCGAAGGCCGCCGCAGCAAGGGTCGGGGGCTGCTCCCCTTCCACCCCGGTTCCTTTAAGCTTGCCACCCAGGCGGCGGTCCCCATTGTCCCGGTGGCTATTTCGGGCAGTTACGATGTTTTCGAGAAATACGGCCGGGTAAACTCCTGTCCTGTCAGCCTGGTCTTCTGCGAACCTGTCAACCCCCAGGAAATCCCCCCGGAAGACCGCAAACAGTTCCTGGCCGACAAAATCCGGGGAATTATCGAGCAAGCGCAGTCTGAGTGATCCGCCAAATTATCATCAACTTGGGCGCTACATGATTTGAACATGTGACCCCCACGGTGTAAACGTGGTGCTCTAACCAGCTGAGCTAAGCGCCCTTTATGATAAACTACAAGGAAGGCCCTGGCATTGTCAAGCTGGAATACGAAAAATACGGTAAAAAAAATCAAGTGTTTTCCCCCAGAGCGTTTTTTATGACCGTCTCTTTCAGGTTTGGATGTTTTTTGAGGTATTCGCTTGAATTGAAACGTTCATAGACTTCTTCCGGGGAATCAAATTCAAATCCTGAATAATAGCCCGGCATGATCTCCTTTTCCTCCAGAAAGGATTTTGATTTGACTAACTCTACAAAAAATTCAGATAATGCACGTCCATAGCGTATTTTATACCCATACCGGGTATCTAACATTCCCATCCCTTCCAACGGCACGGTAATACCCCGTCCATTCCGCGGCCGGAACAGCCGGGCGGATAATGCGGGCCCCTCTTCACTCCCCCCTGGAAACTAGTCCCTCCCGGGCTTTCAGCACCATGAATCCCGCGGAGCCTATGGCTGAATCCTGCTGTTCCTCCCAGGCGGCGACAAGGACTTCGCCTGAAAGGCCTATCCCGGTGTAGGAAAAGCCCGCGGGCAGGGCGGGGAGAGAAAAGGGGGAAATCACCTTCCTGTTTCCGGAGACCGCCAAAGCCCGGCCTTCCGGGGAAACAAGGATGGCCAGGGCTTCGGGCTCCGGGCGGTAATAGCCGGGGAGCAGGAGGGCGCTCTCGGCGGAAGCGGAAAATACCCTGGTCCCGGAAAATCCTGAGGAGATCACCGCCGCGGCGGCGGGCTCCGAAACGAAAGACGCCTTGAGGGCCTGGTCCAGGAAAGCGGCCAGAAGGGGAGGCGCGGCGGCGAGAGGCTCGGGGATCAGGGAATTCCGCCAGAGCCCCAGGGAGATTTTTTCGCCTGCCAGGGACAGATCGGGGCTGCGGTAGTATTCGGCCGGTGTTCTTCCCGCATACTGTTTATCCGCCGCCAGCTTCCCCCGATAATACCAGAAACCGTCTGGACCGGGGGCAAGGGAATCCACTTCCCAACCCGAGGCGGCGGGAAAGACCTCCAGAGCCTCCGGATCGGCGCCCCGAGGCTCCGGCCTCCCTTCCTCCAGAAAGAACACCCGGCGGTCCGGGGGAGGGCCCGGGGTTTCGGAAAAGAAATCGTTCCGGTAAAGCAGAACCCCCGGCTTTTGGTCCCAAAAGAAAGGCTTCCCCGCCGTGTACGAGTCCCACAAAGCGGGAGCCGCCGCCCGGCGGAGAAAGGTTTGCCCGTTTTTTCCGGCTTCGATAATGAGAAAGCCTTCCCGGTTAACCGCCAGCACCATCCGTCCCTGCCAATCCAAAAGGCCCGCCGCATACCGGGCGTAGGGCCAGGGCAGATAGGGAGAAAGAGAGGCCTCGCCGGGGGAATTTATCAGGACCGGCCCCTGTTCGGCCAGTTCGAACCAGAGGGGATATTCGCCGGCCTCCAGGACCGCCAGGGTTTCCCAGGCGCTCCGGGGGGCCGGAACCGGAGCCGGGGCTTCTCCGCCGGAAGGCGAAGGAGCGCAGCCTCCCGCCAGGAGCAGCAGGGGGAGATAGAAAAAACGCCAACTTTTCATGAGAGCAGTCTATGCGATTAAGGCGAAAAAAGCCACGTGCTCCCGCCGCACCTGAGTATCCCCTCCGAAGAAACCCAGGTTTCCACCGCTTCAGCGGCTGGGAGGCTCAAAGAGCCGCCGGGAGGGAAATCCAGGGGCGGAGAAAAGGGAGAACTCCCGATCCAGAAGCCCCCCATGCCGGGGATGGTAATTTCCGCCACCGGCCGCGGGACAATGCGGCGGCGGTCAAAGCCCGAGGCCAGGGTTTTTCCGGCTATGGTCTTCCAGTCGGCGCGCCAGGGATCGAGGCGGACGTCTTCGTTGATGACATCGCTCCGGAGGAGTTCCCGGAACCGGGGCCAGTCGAAGTACCAGGGCAGCCTGTTCCCCCCTGAGGCGGCGGCGGACAATTCCCGCCAGAAGAAGGCGTCCACCCCGGCCCTCCAGTCCAGGACAAGCCGGCCGCCGGAGACGTCCCAGGGGAAGATCCCCCCGGCGGGCTTCATATCCCCGGGGAAAAGCTTTTTTTCAGGCCAATAGGGCCAGGCAAGAACCGGGCTTGACCATTCCTGCATGAGGGAAAGCTCCGGAAGCTCCCTGCCGGGGCCTTCGTAGACTTCTTCCCGGCCGTCGCCGTTCACCCATTCCAGGCGCCAAAGAGGCTCCCCCAAAATCTCCTCCCAGCCGGCCGGCAAAGAAGGCAGCCGGAGCCGGTAATACCGGGCTATAGGCGGAGACGGGCAGGCCGTCAACAGCAAGAGGAAACACAGAAGAAATACAAGAAAGAATCGTTTCATACCCCCTATACGGCTCCGGGATGGAAGGCGCTTCGCCTTGTGAAAGAATTTTAACCCCAAGCCGAAAAAATCGGGGCCGCCGTGATACCGTACTTGCGAAGAAGGCGAGCAACTCATATAATAAAAGTGACCTCTGAAAATTCGGTTTTAGAGGTCTCCTTTTAGCGGCCTTCTTATCTTAAGTAAGTAAGCTTACCTTAAGTAAGTAAGATAAAAGTCGAGGAGGCAAGAATGAAAAAATTTTCTTTTTTTGTTTTGACGGTTCTGGTTTCCAGCTTGGGATTGCCCCTTTTTGCCCAAGAGAAGAGACAGTTAAAGGTATCGGAATACTATTATGTAAGCGTCCCAATAGAAAAAATATTTACCTATCGGAACGGTTATATTGTTGTCTACCGGAAGGGGGTCAACCGGATGGCGCGGACCTATCTTCCCAAGGAATGGTTCGCCAATTCCACGGGGAAGGCGGAAACGATTTCCCTGGAGGCCGGCAAGGCTTGGCCGTATCTTACGATCTATTATAAATCCGGGCAGTTCAGCCATATCCGCGTTTATGTCCGCCGGGAGAGAGCCCACCAGACCTGGGGTGTGGTACCCATGAACGTCAATATCGACGAATATTTCGAGGGCGTAGAAGAAATTAAACTGGAATTCTGAAATCCGCGTACCTACCAGGCGCCTATATGCCAATAATGGCTTATGGGGGTAGCTCGAAATAAAACATTGTTTTTTTCGAGCGGAGGGGGTGAATCCCCTCGTTCAATGGGGTAGCTCGAAATAAAACGTTGTTTTTTTCGAGCCGCGTTAGCCCCGCCTGGGTAGTTACGATCTGTCCGCTAAAAACGGGCCGGCCGCGTCATTCAGAATTCCTTATCGGGAAGCAATGGCAGATTTTTTTAGCGATCCGGAATTTGAGGTCCCCCCCCGGTTGGTAGATTTTATACGAGAGGGGACTAAATTCCTCATAGTCGGCCACAAAGAGCCCGACGGGGACTGCGTGGGAAGCCAGCTTGCCCTGGTTTCGGTATTGCGCCGCATGGGTAAAGAGGCCCTGCCTTGTTCCGCCGGCCCCTTTAAGCGAACCGAGGTCAAACCCTACGAGGGTTTCTTTATTTCGTCCCCGGGGGAAGAGGAGCGCTCAGGAAGCCGGGTAATAGTGACCGATTGTTCTTCCCTGGAGCGGACCGGAGATCTGGCGCCCCTCCTGAAGGGCCTTCCCCTGGCGGTAATCGATCACCACGGGACCGGAGAGTTTGCCTCCGCCGGGGCTTCCGGCCCTGTTTATATAGCCGGCGGAGCTCCGTCGGTAACCCTTCTGATCCTCAGGCTCATCGAGGCCCTGGGGATGCCCCTTGAGCGCCCTGAGGCCGAGCTTCTTCTCTTCGGGCTCTGCACCGATACGGGGTTTTTCCGCCATGTGGACAAATCGGGGGCGGCCGCCTTTGACGCGGCGGCCCGGATGGTGCGCGCCGGGGCCAGCCCCAAACAAGCCTTCCTGTCCATCAACGGAGGCAAGAGCCTTGATTCCCGAATCCTCATGGGCCGCATACTCCAGCGGACCGAAGCCCATTACGGAGGCCGCCTACTGCTTTCTACGGAAGAATATGAAGAAACCCAGCGTTACGGCCTTGAAGGCCGGGACTCCGACGCCCTTTACCAGCTTCTCCAGTCGGTGGAGGGTATGGAGGCCGTCGTCCTCGTCCGCCAGGAAAAACCGGATCCTCCCCAGTGCACCGTCGGTCTCCGTTCCCGGAGCTGGGTGGATGTGGCGGCTATTGCCGGGAGCTTCGGCGGCGGAGGCCATAAGAACGCCGCGGGCGTAAGCGTAAACGCCCTTATAGCCGACTTAAAACCGAAGATTCTGGAAGCTTTTAAGCCTGTTTTTGCCTCCACCGAAGACATTCCGTGATCCTTGTCATTTAAAGCGAAGAAAAACTGCATTTTAACCCCTAAATTCCGATGTAGATCCTGGACGCGAAATGTCTAAAGAATTTCTACTGAGGAGGATGAAGTGCGGAATCATGGGTTCTTGTCGGAATTGTATCAGCAGTATAAGAGCGGGAATTTGGAGAAAAAGAAATTTGAGGGGCTCTTGTTTCAGTATCTTACGGACAACTTTGGGCGCTATCGTTTGTTCGACGGAAGCCGGGATCGGTGGTCTGATTTTTTAAGCTGGCTCTATCCCAGGTTAAGCAGGGCTATAGAGGGTTACAGGGACCGGGGGGCTTCCTTTGACAACTATATAACGTCGATTATTCACTGGTCTGCCAAGGAATACCGATCCAAGGAAACGGCTCACTACATGACCGAATTTGCCTGCTGGAAAGCCAAGGCCGAAGAAACACTGGTCTGCAGCGACGAACCTGAATATGATAGGAGCCCAACGGCGCCGCTGAAAGGGATCGCCTCTCCCCAGCAAATCGTGATGCTTCTTTTAAAATCCTATTATTTTGTTTCCGATGATTTCCTCAATCGTATCGCCGCCGGCGTCGGCATGGAAAAAGAAACCATCCGTAACATGGTAGATGAAATGAGGCGGAAGCGGACGGAGCGGGAGCAGGAGATCAGGGACCTTCAGGAGAAGATTCAGCGCCAGTATTACCGATACCTCAGCCTTCAGCACCGGCTGACTTCCGCCTTTCCGGGCACGGCCTATCACCAAAAACTGAAAGACCGCCTGGAAAGGGCGAAGAAACGCTTCGCTTCCATGCGGAAACGCCTGGAGGGAATCCGCGCCGACGCCACCAACAGGCAGGTGGCGGAGATAATGCATATCCCGAAAGGAACTGTCGATAGCAGCCTCCACACGGTGAAGGCAAAATGGCGCATTAAGAAAGAGGGGGGCTATAGCAAGAACTAGCGGGGTTCTGTATCATTATGATGTGCTCAGTTACCGTCACGGATTTCATGCGGGGAATGCTGCGGATGTCCTTAAACACGGGGTCCTCGTCTTCTGTCTTGATTACCTCAGGCAGAAAGAAAAGCCCTTCCTCTGCGTCGATACTTACGCGGGGGCGGGTTTGTATCATCATAACCGGGAATGGAAAGACGGCGTGGGGAAACTCCTCCCCTTCCTTCCGGAACGGGAAAAGATCCCGTCCATGCCGGGGCGGTATCTGGAAATAATCTCCCGCGGCAGACCGGCTGAGGACATTGACCGTTACCCTGGTTCGCCCCTCCTTATGGAAGGGCTGCTGCGGGAGCAGGACAGGCTCGTTTGCTTTGAACTTCATCCTGAAGATTTTAAAACCCTGGTACAGGTTACCGGAAGCCGGACGGAGGTCCGGCAGGAAGACGGTCCCGGCGGCCTTAAAGCCCTGCTGCCTCCCCCTTCCCGGCGGGGCCTCGTCTTTATCGATCCCTCCTGGGAAGAAAAGGACGAATACGAATCCATCCCCTTGGCGGCCGCCGGCGCCCTGAAGCGCTTCCCTGGGGGAATTTATATCATCTGGTATCCCCTCCTGGCCTCCCCCAAAGCCGGGCTTGACCTTTCCGGGACCCTCCTGGGCCTCCACGGGGGCAGGCGCTGCCGGGCGGAGCTTCACACCGCTTCCCGGGACAGGCCCCCGGCGAACTCTCCCAGGGGCATGTACGGCTCGGGCCTGGTGGTTTACAATCCCCCCTGGACCCTCCGCCCCGCCCTGGAAGAAGCCCTGCCCTTTCTGGCATCGGTCTTGGGGGGCTGCCGGCGCTTTGACTGGTACGATTAAACCCGCTCGGCGCGAATGACGGAAAAACCGCAACTTCCGGAATAATTAGGTGTCTTATCTGACATGAGAGCGTCTAAAGTTATAACTCCGGTACCCACTCCTCTGCCGTTCCAGACCCCCGGCGAGGAGATAGCCAATTCAATACTCCACGGCCTGGGAATACTCCTGGCCGCTGCGGGGCTGGTGCTTCTGGTGCTCCGGGCCGCCGGCCGCCTGGGCGGTACGGACGCCGGCGTCCTGGCGGTCACCTGCTACGCCGTATATTCGGCCGCCATGATCTCCATGTTCTTTGCCTCCACCCTGTACCATGCCATCCAGCACGAGGGCGCCAAGCGGATCTTGCAAATAATCGATCATTCCGCCGTCTACATTCTCATCGCCGGTTCATACACGGCCTTCAGCCTCTTGGGTTTCCGGGGCGCCTTGGGCTGGGCTTACTTCGGCGCCCAATGGGCCCTGGCCGCCGCCGGGGTAACCCTCTACGCGGTTAATTGGAAATTCTTAAGGAAAGCCGAACTTGCCGTTTACATCCTCATGGGCTGGGCCATCGCCGCTGGTTTCCCCAGGCTCTGGCACCAGATCCCCCGGATAAGCTTCATCTTCCTCCTCTCAGGCGGCGTAGTCTATACCGCCGGCACCTTCTGGTACCGCCGCCGCCACCGCCGGCTCTCCCACGTAGTCTGGCACTGCCACGTACTCGCCGGGGCCGCCTGCCACTGGCTCTCCCTCTGGTTTATGAGCTAGTCTCCGGCTATAATGAAGCTATGCCTACAGTGGACGACAAAAAAGTTATTTATTCTATGTACCGGGTTTCCAGGAAACACGGTACCAAGCAGGTGCTTAAGGATATAAGCCTCTCTTATTTTTACGGCGCCAAGATCGGGGTCATCGGGCTCAACGGCTCGGGGAAGTCGAGCCTCCTTAAAATCCTGGCCGGGGTAGACGCGGAATTTTCAGGTGAAATCTCGGTAAGCCCCGGCTATACCATAGGCTATCTTGAGCAGGAGCCTTACCTGGAAAGCGGAAAGACCGTCAAGGAGATCGTCTCCGAAGGGGTTCGGGAACTGACGGAACTGCTCGCGGAATTCGACAGGGTGAGCGAGGCCTTCGGGAACCCTGACGCGGACTACGACAAACTGGGGGCCCAGCAGGCGGAGCTCCAGGAGAAGATCGAGGCCGCCGACGGCTGGAACCTGGACAGCCGCCTGGAATTTGCCATGGACGCCCTCCTCTGCCCGCCGGGAGACCAGATCGTGGATAAGCTTTCGGGCGGGGAGAGGCGGCGGGTCGCCCTCTGCCGGCTCCTCCTCAAAAAGCCGGACATACTCCTTTTGGACGAGCCCACCAACCACCTGGACGCCGAAACCGTGGCCTGGCTGGAGAAACACCTCAGGGAATACGCCGGTACGGTCATCGCCGTTACCCATGACCGCTATTTCCTGGACAATGCGGCCGGCTGGATTCTGGAACTGGACCGGGGGGAAGGCATCCCCTGGAAGGGGAACTATTCGGGATGGCTTGAGCAGAAGGAAGCCCGCCTGGCTCTGGAAGAAAAGGGCGAGAGCGAGCGCCGCAAGCAGCTTCAAAGGGAACTGGAATGGATACGCATGAGCCCCAAGGGCCGGCACGCCAAGAGCAAGGCGAGGATTAGCCAGTACGAAAAACTCTACCAGGACGGGGAGCGCGAAAAAATCAGGGACAACAAGATCACCATACCCCCGGGGCCCCGGCTCGGCCAGCTTGTCGTTGAGGCAAAGGGCCTTGCCAAGGCATACGGGGACAGGCTCCTCTTTGAGAACCTCGAATTTACCGTGCCCCCCGGCGCCTGTGTGGGCATCATCGGGCCCAACGGCGCGGGAAAGACCACCCTGTTCAGGATTATCGCCGGCACGGAAAAGCCCGATTCGGGAACCCTGCGCCTGGGGGAGAGCGTCCGCCTAGCCTGGGCGGATCAGATGCGGGAAAATCTGGACGATAACAAGACGGTATGGGAACAGCTTTCAGAGGGCCTGGATATTATCAAGCTGGGGGGAGTCAAGGAAGTCCCTTCCCGGGCCTACTGCGCCTGGTATAATTTTTCCGGCGCGGATCAGCAGAAAAAAGTAGGGGTCCTCTCCGGGGGCGAGCGGAACCGGCTCAACCTGGCCCTCATGCTTAAAGAAGGGGCCAACGTGCTTCTCCTGGACGAACCCACCAACGACCTGGACGTGAACACCCTCCGCAGCCTTGAGGACGCCATCGACAGCTTTGCCGGGGTGAGCCTCGTCATCAGCCACGACCGCTGGTTTCTGGACAGGATAGCCACCCACATCCTGGCCTTTGAGGACGGGGAGACGGTCTGG
>JAISRW010000014.1 GCA_031273405.1 Treponema sp. | reverse complement strand
AGCACCACTTCCGAGGCGAGGATGCCGCTGTTCCCCACCAGGGAACGGCCCGGTTCCAGGATGATCTTGGGGAGGTCGTCGCCAAAGTCGTCGATGAGGTAGCGCTTTATTTCCGCCGCATATTCGCTTAAATCGTTGGTAGGCTGGGTATAGGAAGCGGGGAAGCCTCCTCCCATGTTGATCATGGAAAGCCTGATGCCCTCGTCTTCTTCCAGAGAGGTAAAAAGATACTTGGTCTTGGCGATGGCATCGTCCCAAACGCCGATGTCCCGCTGCTGGCTCCCCACATGAAAGGAAATGCCGTAAGGCGTAAGCCCCATGTCCCTGGCCAGAATGAGGAGATCGTAGGCCATATCGGGGTGGCAGCCGAATTTGCGGGACAGGGGCCAGTCGGCGGAGGTGGAGCTTTCCAGGAGTATACGCACATAGATCCGGGAACCCGGAGCGTTCTGGGCTATGTTTTTAAGATCTTCCTTGCTGTCGGTGGCGAACATCCTGACGCCTTTTTCGTAGAAATAAGCAATGTCCCTAGCCTTTTTTATGGTATTGCCGTAGGATATGCGCTCCGGGACAATTCCCAGGGAAAGAACCATGTCCAGTTCCGGCCTGGAGGCAATGTCAAAATTGGAGCCCATTTCCGCCAGCAGGGAGATAATTTCTGTTTCCGGGTTGGCCTTGACGGCGTAATAGATGTCGGCATAGGGGAAAAACCCCTTGAGCCGGGTAAAATTGTTTTTTATTGTTTGAAGATTCACCACGATACAGGGAGTTTCCAAATCCCGGGAGAATTCCAGATAATGCCGCCAATCTTCTTCGGAAACATAATCTTCCCTATTTACCATTTCCTTCCGCCTTGTCCTTAAAGTGTCCTTGAGTGTCCTTAAATCGAATGGAAAAATCCTAGCATAATAGAAGTAAACAGGCTAGTATAGAAAACAGGGGGCTTTGTATGGCAAAAATAATAGCGCGGACAACACTGGATCGGAAGCTGCTTAAAAACGCTCTTGAGGTGCAGCAAAAGGAGATCAACGAGTACGCTCTGTATACCCGGCTGGCCCGGTTTTGCAAGGATCCCCATAACTCGGAAGTCCTCTTTTCGATTGGCGAGGCGGAACGGGATCATGCCCTGTTTTGGGAACGCCGTACAGGGATAGAACTACAACCCCAGAGGTTCAAGGTTTTTAAGACCATCTTCCTGACCCGTATTTTTGGCCTCGCCTTTACCCTCAAAAGGATGGAGAAAAACGAAGGCACGGCTTCCAAAAATTACCTGCGCCTGACCGAACATTTTCCCGAGGTAAAGGCTATCAGCGAGGAAGAAGCCAAACACGAGCGGCAGCTCCTGGGTATGCTTGACGAGGCTCATAAGCCATGATCGTGCTATGAAATACAGGAAAGAATTTTACCATTATGCAGAGGAAGGCGGGTATTATGTCTGATATGTCCGAAGAAGAAGCATGGGAGCTTGACGAACTTTTGACCAGAACCACCCCAGAGGTAGACCCCGCTGTTCAGGGGCCTTTTATTAAACACCGTAACACGATGGTGATTCCCGTATGGTCTCACGTAAAAATATTCCTGTCAATATTTCTTGACAACCCAGAAAAAATCAGATAAAATATTGAGCGAGATAAATTCAACACCATGAAATGCTTAGAATTCAAAAGCCCATCCGGGGTTTTTGCCAAATGTGGCGGTGTTGCACTTGCCAGTTGAATCCGGAATGTATAACGATGTGCAATATCCAAAGTATTTTGGATAAATATATTATAGGGGGATTTTATATGAAAAAACTGTTAATGCTGTTTCTTGTCGCTCTGGTTTGTCTTGGCGCTGTTTGGGCTAAAGGCAGTTCGCAAGGAACCGCGAGCGGCGCAATCAAGGTGGACGTTTTCTGGTATACATTCGGCGATACCTATCTGACCAGCGTACGTAATGCCATGCAAGAGCAGCTTGCATCTCTGCCGCAAATCAACGCAACCATGCACGACAGCCAAAATAATCAGGCCATACAGACCCAGCTGATCGAAACGGCCATTACCCAGGGTACAAGCTTGCTGGTCGTCAACATAGTCACGACCGGTTCCGAGGAAGCCGCCAGGAACATCGTTGACATTGCCAAGAGAGCCAATCTGCCGATCATTTTCTTCAATCGTGAGGTTTCCAACGCGGTGATCAATTCTTATGACCGGGCCTGCTTTGTAGGTACCGATGCTGATGAAGCAGGGTATATGGAAGGCCAGGCGATTGCCGAGTACCTTCTTAAAGCCGAAAACTGGAGCGGCAGCAAGAACAAATACGACCTCAACGGCGACAACAAGATCAGCTACATCATGTTCCGGGGCGAGCATGGCAACGCCGAAGCCTTTGGCCGTACCAAATATTCTGTAACCGAAGCCAACAGGCTCCTCGGGGCAAGGGGCCTCAGTCTTACGCCCTCTCCGGCTAACCAAACCAGTACCCAATACGATAATGACGGTATAAGCAACTATTTTCTGTACGGCAACTGGTCCGCCACCGAAGCGGCCAACCTTATGCGCACTGCTTTGTCGGCTCATTCCCTGACCAACGGTTCTATTGAACTTATTATCGCCAACAACGACGATCAGGCCCTCGGCGCAATAGAAGCCATGAACGAAAACGGCTTTAACACCGGCAGGCAGGGAGCGGGGTATATCCCGGTGTTCGGCGTTGACGCCACCACGGTTGCCGTGGAAGCCATTCGCTCCGGCAGGATGACCGGAACGATACTGCAAGACGCCCCGGGAATGGCAAAGACCATTTTGGCGCTGGCCCAGAACGTGGCCAATGGCCAGGACGTGTTCGCAAACACGAGCGGATACAATGTTGATAGTGGAGTGCGCAAGATTCGCGTACCTTACGCAATAGTTAATTGAACTTTTTTCAAAATCGTAGGTTCTGAAAAACCGGGAAAACCGGCCTTTTAGCCGGTTTTCCCGTATATTTAACACACTCTGTGCACGGATTGAAACAAATGAGAGACACATGGAAAACTACCTATTGCAAATCGTCGAGGTGAGCAAAGCCTTCGCGGGTGTAAAAGCGCTGGATAAAGTCAGCCTCAATGTTAGGCCGGGAACGATCCATTCCCTCATGGGCGAGAACGGCGCCGGTAAATCCACCCTGATGAAGTGCCTCTTTGGCATATATACTACAGATAGCGGCGTATTTATACTGGAAGGCAAAAAGGTCAGTTTTGCCAACGCGAAGCAGGCCATGGAAAACGGCGTGTCCATGGTGCATCAGGAATTGAACCAGGTTCATACGCGCAGCGTGATGGAGAATATCTGGCTGGGACGCTTCCCCGGATTGCCGCCTCTATATGTGAGCCATAAAAAGATGTACCAGGATACCCTGGATATATTCAAAAATCTGGATATTCCAATAGACCCAAAAGCTATTATCAGCACCTTATCCGTATCCCAGCGCCAGATGGTGGAAATCGCCAAGGCTGTTTCCCACGATAGCAAGGTTATCGTCTTTGACGAACCAACCTCGTCTTTGACAGAGGTAGAGGTAGAGCATCTTTTTCGTATTATAGGCAACTTAAAAACCCGGGGCTGCGCTATTATCTATATATCCCATCGAATGAGCGAGATACTGCGGATTTCCGACGAGGTCACCGTCATGAGGGACGGTAAGGTGGTGGATACATCTCCTGCATCGGCCCTTACCACGGATAAAATTATCACCATGATGGTTGGACGCGAACTGGACAATGTTTTCCCGCCGAAGGACAATGTGCCCGGGGAACTGGTTTTTAGGGTTGAAGGGCTTACGGCCCAGTACCGCGGCTTGAAGGACGTATCCTTTGAATTGCGTAAGGGGGAAATACTGGGGGTGGCAGGCCTTGCCGGTTCGGGTCGGACGGAGACCCTGGAAAGCATCTTCGGCTTGCTCACCTTAAAATCGGGAAAGATATATAAAAACGGTGTAGAGATAAAAACCGGGAACTCGCAACGCGCCAAGAAACACGGTTTCGCGATGCTTACCGAGGAGCGGCGCACCACCGGGATTTTCAGCATCCTTAGCGTTCGCGACAACATTACGGTGGCCAATATCAGTAATTATAAGCGCATGAAATTGTATATAAGCAGCAAGAAAATGAGTACCGATGCCGACTGGACGATAAAGGCTTTAAAGATAAAAACGCCCAACCAGCGGGCTCTGATACGTTCCCTGTCAGGCGGCAACCAGCAAAAGGCCATTTTTGGGCGATGGCTTTTGACAAAGCCGGATGTGTTCCTGCTTGACGAACCTACGCGGGGTATAGACGTGGGCGCGAAATACGAAATATACCAGCTTATGATTGACCTTGCGAAACAGGACAAGTCAATTATCATGGTGTCCAGCGAGCTGCCGGAACTGCTGGGTGTCTGCGACAGGATAATCGTCATGTCCGGCGGTTACAAGACCGGCGACCTGGATGCCAGGGCGACAAGCCAGGAAGAAATCATGACATTAGCGGCGAAATATGCGTAAGGGGGTAACGGAATGAGCGAAAACGGCTTTTTATTGCGCTTCACCGGCGCGTTAAAGCTCCGCTGGCAGAACTATAAGGCTCTTAGCGGCAAGGAAAAAATGGTGTTGTGGGGCGATTTTCTGGTGCGGAACGTCATATACATAATAATCGCGGTGGTGGTTATTTACGTACAGATATACAGCATACAAAATAATTATGCCAACACCTTTCTCTCTTTTCGGTCCATTATGGATATTGTTAAAAGGGCGGCTTCGGCCCTCTTCCTGGCGCTTGGCGTCGGAGGCATAATAGTACTGACGGGGACGGATCTGTCGGCGGGCAGGATCATGGGCCTCACCGCCTGCATCTGCGCCTCGCTTTTGCAACTGCCCCTGGACCAGTACAGCGCAAAAATGTTCCCAGCGATGAATGCTCCGCCCATCGCAGTTGTACTTCTTCTTTCAATGGCTGTCGGCGCGGCTTTCGGCTTTTTCAACGGATTTTGCACGGCGCAATTCAAACTGCACCCCTTTATTGTGACCCTTGGAACTCAGTTGATTTTGTACGGGCTGGTGCTGATATATGTACAGTTTGGAACAAACGGCGGCGGCCCAATATCCGGCCTGACCGATGAATACAAGGATGTGGTCAAGTACACGGTGGAAATGGCTGGTGATGCGATCCCCTTGTACGTGTTTTACGCCATAGTTGCCGCCGTAATTATGTGGTTTATATGGAATAAAACGACTTTGGGCAAAAATATGTACGCGGTTGGCGCAAACCCGGAAGCGGCCAACGTTTCAGGTATTTCCGTCATGAAAACGACTATTTGGATTTTTATGCTGGGCGGGATACTCTATGGCTTCTCCGGTTTTATTGAGGCCGCGCGCATAGGGTCCAACAGCCCGGCCACCGGGGTCAACGCCGAGCTGGATGCCATTGCTGCGTGTGTCATCGGCGGCGTGAGCTTCACCGGCGGAGTGGGCAAGATCAGTGGTATTATAACCGGCGTCATCCTCTTGCAGATAATAAGCGTTGCCCTGCAATGGCTCAGTGTTTCAGGCGATATGCAGTACATCATCAAGGGTGCAATCATCCTTGTCGCGGTGGCTATTGATATGCGTAAGTATTTGGCGAAGAAGTAAATACTTTTGCCCTGAGCTGTACCTTGAACTGCCGGAAACCGTGCCGAGCGGCAGGACAAAGGTTATTCTGAATTACGGTTAATGCAAAGGTGACTGTCACCCGTTTTTACACGACTTATTACCTATCCCTGCTGCCTATCCCCTCGTTTCTTTGACCTTCTTCGCTATGGCGGAGGCGCTTAACCCGTGGGCGGCAAGCAGTTCCCCGTAGGCGCCGGTCTCCCCGAAGCGGTCTTCAATGCCCACCGGGAGGTAATCAAAACGCATCCCCTTTTTTGCCAGCCCTTCAAGGCAGGCGCTCCCGAAGCCGCCCACCACCGAATGTTCCTCCACCGTGACCAAGAGGCCGGTTTTTGCCAGGGACCCTTCCAGGGGGGCGCTTGCCAGGGGCTTTACAAAGGGGGCGGAAAAAACTTCCGCCTGGATGCCCTCTTTTTCCAGCAGCGCCGCCGCGCCAAGGGCAATTTGGGCCGTAAGCCCGGTGGCGGCAATCGTTACATCCGTCCCTTCCCGGAGGAGGATCGGCGCTTTGGAGGCAAAGCCTTCCGCCGAGGGAATATCCGGCGTATCGTTGCGGCTCAGCCGGATATACACCGGATGCTTTTGGGACGCGGCGTATTCCAGGGCAAGCTCGGCCTGCCGGTTGTCGCCGGGAACAATCACTTCCATGTTCGGCAGGGCCCGGAAGATCGCGATATCCGCAACCGACTGGTGGCTCGCCCCGTCAAAAGAGTCGCTCAAACCGCCGTAAGCCCCGGCGATTACCACCGGCAGTTTATTGTAACAAAAATCATGGCGGATCTGATCCGTGCACTTCAGGGCGGCGAATATGGCGAAGGCGTTGATAACCGGATGGAAGCCGGCGGCCGCCAGCCCCGCCGCCACGCCGGCCATGTTGCCCTCCGCCACCCCGCAGTTAAAAAACCTGCCGGGGAAAGCCTGGGCAAAATACGAAGATTTTGAGCTCCCGGATATATCCGCGTCAAGGACCACCAGGTTTTCGTGAAGGGAACCCAGTTGGGCAAGTTTTTTTCCGTAAGCGTCCCGCATAGTAAGGCTCATAAAGCGGCCTCCTTTTTTTCAAGATCCGATACCAGTTCAGGGCGGCCCTTGGCGTAACTCCCGTCGTCAATGGGAGCGCCGTGCCAGGCGCTTTTCCCTTCCATAAATGAAACCCCATAACCTTTGACGGTGTTGTAGATAACCGCCTTGGGCCACCTGTCGTCGCCGGGCCCGCCCGAATCAAGCCAGGCAAAGGATTTCAGAATATCCTCAGGCTTGTGGCCGTTGTAGGCTTCCGGCGCCAGGTGCCAGCCGAAGGATGTAAATTTGTCCCCCAGCGGTTCCAGGGGCAGAATGTCCTGGGAGTTTCCGTCAAGCTGAACCTTGTTGTAATCGATGAGAAAGACCAGGCCCCGGGGACGGTACTTGGCCGCGAAAAGCATGGCTTCCCAGGTTGAGCCTTCGTCCAGGCAGCCCTCCCCGGAAAGCACATAGGTCCGGTATGTTTTGCCCGCCAGCCGCGCCGCCAGGGCCATACCGGCGCCGACGGAAAGGCCGTGCCCCAAAGCCCCGGTGGAAAAATCCACCCCCGGCGTGAGCTTCATGTTGGGATGCCCCTGGAGGATGGAACCAAAGACCCTGAACCCGGGCAATGCTCCGGGGGAGAAAAACCCCCGGTGCGCCAGAACCGTATACAGGTTGATCGATGCGTGGCCCTTGGAGAGGATGAACCGGTCCCGGTCTTCCCACCGCGGGTTTGCCGGGTCGATCCGCAGCCGGTTAAAATACAGGGCGGTCACAATTTCCGCCGCCGATGACGCGCCGCCCCAATGTCCGGTCTGCCGCTGATGCAGCACGTCAAACATCTCAAGCCGGAACGAAGCGGCCAGGGCCGCCAATTCCGGTGCGGTATGTACCGTGTCCCGGTTTTGCCGCAATAACGCCGTGATCTTGTCGCTCAAGATTGACTCCTTCGACTTGTTCGGTAACTCGGTTCGTTACCCCCCAAGTCTTGGTAAAATGTACTGCATTGTGCAGTTTTAATCGAGGCTTTCCCAAAACCGCGCGCTTTGAGCGCACCGTTACGTAGTTTTGGGGAAAGCAGCCTTACATTGCAATCATTACTTTCATTATAGAATCCGAATGAGCGTCGGCATATTGAAACGCCTCGCCGTATTCACGAAAGGGGAATACCCTGGTTACGATGTTGGAAGCGGCGATTTTCCCTTCCGCCAGCAGCTTAATCGCGATGCCGAAATCTTCCCGCACGTACATCATGTGCCCGATGAGGGAAATCTCCCGGCGCTGGAGAAAGGGAACGTTAAATTCCACCGGCTCCTTGTAATTGCCGGTGATAATGATTTCCGAATCCGGGCGGGCCGCTTCCATGATAGACCTAAACCCCGCCGGAACCGCCGCGCAGTCAATGATGATATCCGCCCGCCGCCTGCCGAAACATTTTCTGACGGCGTCGTCCAGGCTCAGACCGGCGGTATTAACACAGCTGTCGATGCCGCACTCCCGGGCAAAATCCAGCTTGCGCTGGTTAATGTCGGCGATCATCACCCTGCCCGCGCCGAGGGCTTTCGCGGCCTGGGCGGCAAAATTCCCTATGGTTCCCGCCCCCACAACCGCCACATTGGCCCCCGCAAGGTTCCGGGAACGCCTGACCGCCCCGACCCCCACGGCGAAGGGCTCCGTCAGGGCGGCCGGTTCCGCTCCCATGGACGGGGGGATCTTATGCAGATATTTCGGGTCAATGCCGATATATTCCCGGGAACAGCCGTCCCGGTGAACGCCGATCACGCTTAGGTTTTCGCAGACATTAAAGCGCCCCTGTTCGCAGGGGAAGCAGGAGCCGCAAAAGACCTGGGGCTCAATGGTTACCCGGTCGCCGGGAGAAAAACCGGAAACCCCGGCGCCGGCGCGCTCAACAACCGCCGACGCCTCATGCCCCAGGATCACCGGGAAGGTCATAAATTTATGTTTGCCGTGATAAATCTGCATATCGCTGGCGCAGATCCCGAGGCATTCGATTTTTAGCAGCACCTCGGTATCGTTTATTGCGGGAACCGGAACTTCTTCAACCTGAAAGGCAAAGGGGCCGGTGATTCTTACTTGTTTCATACAGATTCACCGCGCCGCGGATTGTTTCCTGGTCAATGTAATGATTCCTTTAACGGCAGGCCAGCAAAGAAACAACAGGGAAACGAACAGGCAAACCACGGCGATTGGATGAGTCAGGATACTGCTGAAATTTCCTTCTTCCGCCATCATACCGGTCTTGAAGTATTTTTCAATAAAAGGTCCGAGAATAAAACCCAGAATGATAGAAACCAGATCGATCTTAAACTGGTTAAGAATATACCCCAGGATCGTAAAGACGATCAAAATCCAGATATCAAAGGTAAGGTTGTTCAGGGCGAAAACGCCGAGCACGCAGAAGACCACCACCGCCGGAAGCAGCAGGGACAATTTTACTTCGATTATCTTGATAAAAGCCTTCATCAGCCCCAGTTCCATAACGTACATGACGATATTGGCCAGAAAGTACACCACCATGATGGTGCCGACAATATCGGCGTTGGTCCTGAAGAGAAGGGGGCCGGGCTGAAGGCCCTGAATCATGAGGCCGCCGATAAGCGCCGCGGTTACCATGTCGCCGGGAATGCCCAGCGTTACCAGGGGAATAAGCGCGCCGCCGTTAACCGCGTTGTTTGACGTTTCGCTGGCGCAAATGCCTTCCGCCGAACCATGCCCAAAACGTTCGGGATGTTTTGAAACCGCCTTTGCCTGGTTATAGGAAAGAATGGTAGAAGCGTTCTGCCCGATACCGGGCAGTATGCCTATGAAGGTGCCGATGATGCTGCCGATGCCCAGGGGCTTCCAGCAGTCCTTCATATCTTTGAAGGGCGGAATAAATGATATTTTATTGAGAACCATTTTGGGCCGGGTTTCGTGCAGATGCCCCACCTGGTCCATAATTTCGCGGATTGCGAAGAGGCTCATCATCAGCGCGGTAGGCTGAATGCCGTTCATCAACTGCCAACGGCCGTAGGTAAAGCGGGCGGTACCGAGTACCACATCCATACCCACCGTGCCCAGGAGCAGGCCGATAAAGGTGCCCAGGAGCCCCTTGATCACATCTTCGCTGGTCAGGGCGGCGACAATGGAAAGCCCCATAAGGCAGACGGCAAAGAGTTCCCAGTACCCCATTTTGAGGGCCACCCTGGCAAGCAGCGGGGCGATGGTGAACAGGGCGATTGCGGAAAAAGTGCCGCCGATAAGGCTGGCAAAGACGCCCATAGCAAGGGCCTCGCCGGGTTTTCCGTTTTTTGCCATCGGATAGCCGTCCCAGCAGGTGACAATCGACGAAGGGGTGCCGGGAATATTGATCAGGGTTGCCGTAATGAGCCCCCCGGATATACCGCCCACGTAAACGCCCACCAGCAGGGAAAGCCCCTGGGCCGCCGACATGGTATAGGTAAAGGGGATCATGAGGATAACCCCCAGGGTTGCGGTTAATCCGGGGATTGCGCCGAAAACGATCCCAAAAAAAACACCGCCCACCATGATAAAAAACACCGAGGGATGGGAGAACAACATTTGAAATCCCAGGCCGATTGCTTCCATTCCGGGCTCCTTCAAAAAAAATACAAACCGCCCCTGAACGCTTCGGAAGGATATTCAGGGCGGTCCGTTTAATTATTTTTTGGTTTTAAATTCGTCGAAGAAGGGTTTTAGCTCGTCATGCCATTTCTGCATCTGGGCTTTTGCCGCCTGCCCCTCAACGTAGCGCACGTCAAATTTCAGATTGTTTTCGGTGTTGGAAACAAATTCCGGATCATCGGTAACCTGCTTAAACGCCGCCGAGAGGACCTGCATAACCGGGGCCGGGGTGCCCTTGGGCGCAAAATAGCCCCGCCACTTGGCGGTAGCAATCTTGATGCCCTTTTCAACGGTGGAGGGAACGGCGGGGAAAGACTTGATCCGGGTATCGTTGATCACCAGGAGGGGAATATTATCGCCCGAGGCCACCACGCCGGGAATCTCCGCCGCGGTGCAGGTTTCAAGCTGTATCTCGTTGGCCAAGGCCGCGGTACGGGTATTGGCGCCGCCGTCGTAGGGTACAAAAGTAATGCTGTCGAAGATGCCGAGAGCCCGGGCGACCCGCTGGGAATCTACCATATTAACGGTCTGGGCGCCGACCATCCCCCACTTGAGTTTCTGTCCGGGATGGGCTTTTACCCAGGCAACGACATCTTCGATAGTTTTCCAGCCGTTCTGGGAAGCCGCGGTCTTGTTGGTGGTAACCAGGTTGTAGTCGGCGACGACAATGGCGATACATTCCGCCTGGGACCAGAGGGGGAGGGCATCCTGGCCGCTGAGGTCATAAGCCAGGAGATCCATGGGGTTATGCGTCAGAATGGTATAACCGTCCGGGGCCGAATTGTAGGCCTGGATCGCCCCGGTATAACCCCCGGCGCCTTCGATATTCCTTCCCACCAGGGGCTGGCCGTTGGGGAGCTTGATATACTTCATAACACCCCTGGTCAAAACATCAGACCCGCCGCCGGGGGCGTAGGGAATAATACAGGTTACCGGTTTTGCCGGAAACTTGTCCCCCCCTTCCGATCCCTGCTGGCCGCCGGCAAATACCGCCGCGGACAAAACAGCCGCTGTCAAAACAAGACACAGAATCCTTTTCATCTCTTCCTCCTCTGATATAGAAAGACATCCTATCTCTGCGGAAAATCTAACAGTTTTCCGTATTGCCCCATTAAAACCATTCGGCCCCGGGAAGCGCCACATACAGAATTTTTGAAAAAATAAACCACACCACAATAACCAGAACTATCGAAAAAATGACCGCAATAAGAATATCCTTTAGGATTTCCCTTTTACCGGAAAGCGGCTTCCCCAGGCCGGATTTTTCCTTTTTCATAAAGAGGCAAACAAGAAAGAAGGTTAAAAGAAAAGTAGAAACGGCAAATCCGATACGGGTCAAAAAAAACGCATAGGCAACCAGGGCAATCGCGGTAAAGGCTGTTTCCCGGCACAGAAAAAACCGCAGGCCCGTGGTTTCCGCCGTCTTTTTAAAGTTGATGGCCTTAATTGCCAAAACCGCGGAAAAAAACGCCAGGAGTCCGCCGACAAAACGCACATACACATCCGGGCGTATCCAGATCCCGGCCTGGCCGACGTTTGCCGTTCCCTGAACAATGTCATTGGTAAACACAATATAAAGGCCGGCGGCGCACAGCGTAATCCCGATAATAAAATCATTCATCGACCGGATATATTTTGATTTCAGCATTCCTGTTCCCCTTGTTTCTTCCCCGGACTTCGGCGGCAATATCGTCCGCTGTTTTTCCCGCGCCCTAGCAGTTTGTTGCGCTTCGCGCATAAAACCTGCTAAGACGGCGGCCGGCCCGGTATCTCTCCGCCATGGTGCCATACGACATATGACGTCATATTACGTATAAATACTATCATAGGGATAACAGGCTGTCAATGTTTTTTTGCATTATTTTTGTATTCTTTTTTTACCTATTGTAGTATCTTGCTTTTTTATTCTACAATAGCGAATGGAGAATCCAGTTCAAAAATCGGCTGGTTCTTGACTCTATCGGGGGAGATCCGGATGTTTGATAATCAGTTAATACCCAATACCGTCAACGGGGATGTTTCTCTGCTGACTGAACAAATCGCGGATCAAATTTGCCGGCTTATACATGAACGGCAGCTGCTGGGAGGGGTAAAAATACCCAACGAATTTGAACTGGCCCAGTTGTTTCATGTCGGAAGGGGGACTGTCCGCGAGGCGGTGAAGCTGCTCACTTCAAAAAAAATCCTGGAGATCCGCCGGGGGAAAGGGACCTATGTCTGTGAAAAGCCGGGAATGGTGGACGATCCCTTCGGCTTTCACTATACCGAAAACAAAATCCAATTAATCGCCGACCTCATGACTATCCGTTATCTTCTGGAGCCCGAAATTGCCGGCCTGGCCGCCTGTTACGCAACCGGCGGCGAAATTGAACAAATGAAAAAAGCAGTCCGCAGCATTGAGGAACTGGCCGGAAAAAACGCGGATTACAGCAATGAGGATATCGCGTTTCATACCCTGATTGCAAAAAGCTCGCGGAATATGGTCATGCCGAATTTGATTCCGGTGATTAATTACGGCATTGATCTATACAATCATTCGCTGAAAAAATACCAGACCATGAAGGCCCTGATGGTTCATCGCGATATCATCGCCGCCATTGAAAAACACGACCCCGGAGCGGCAAAGCTCGCCATGCGGAATCATCTGGAATACAACAGGCAAAATGTACAAACCCTTTTGGACCGCGGTAAAAAGAAAACGCCTTCCTCCGGCGAAAGATGAGGCGTTTCCCCGCCGGGCAGCCCCGCCAATCCCAAGATTGGCAGCCGTGTTCCGGGGACCGCGGCCCCGAGGCTGTTTCAGGGCTGTGTTCTTCGGTTTACGCCGTGATGCTGAAGAGCGCCCCTGTCCGGGCGGCGGGAGCGGGGGCGTAGGGGATGATCTCGCTGACCGCCTTGGCCTGGCGGATCTGGGTTTTGTACTGCTCGATCATGGCGTCGAGCCGCTCGTCGGAGACCTGGGCGCCCATGGACAAGGAATCCTGCTTTTTGATCTTGCTGAGCTGTTCAATGAGGACGTCCAGGATTTTAAGCTTGCTGATGGCGACTCCTCTGGTGCCTTCGGGAGCGGGAAAGCCCGAAACGTGCTTGAACTGGGAATAAATATAGGATGTGGGCGCTACAGGCAGGGACATTCTGCCGTTCCTGGACACGTTTAAGGCGTAGCCAAAACTGGGAACCATACTGCCCGGATTAATCCCGTGGATCATTTCCCTTTCTCCTGAATTTTAGGTTGCTGTCCCAAAACTGAAGTTTTGGGAAAACCTCTCCTTACTATATAAATATCGGAAAACCAGGGAGAAGCATGAGCTTTTCCCAAAACTCGGTTAGTTTTGGGAAAGCCTCGCATTATAGATATTTTCAGGACCCCCTTTGGGTTAGAATTTCGATGAGGCGGCGCGGGTTCGTTTTGAAAAGTCCCGCCAAAGGTAGTATACTAAAGTATTAATTATGAAGATGCCCCCGCTTTTTAGCGATAAAGAATTTTATAAAAGCCTGTTTATCATCGCCATACCGATAATGCTTCAGAACCTCATCAATTCCCTGGTCAATATGCTGGATACCATCATGATTGGCCGGCTCGGGACCGTGGAAATCGCCGCGGTCGGCTTGGGGAACCAGATCTTTTTCCTCTATAATTTGACCCTCTTCGGCATTTGTTCCGGCGGGGCGATTTTTACCGCCCAATTCTGGGGCAAAAAGGATATACGGGGCATACGAAAGAATATGGGCTTTTGCATGACCCTGAATTTGATGGTAGGCATCCTGTTCACCGCCGGAGCCGCTTTTATCCCCGATAAGCTCATCGGCTTCTATTCCCGGGACCCCCTGGTGATCCGCGCCGGAGAAGTCTACCTCAGAACCCTGGCGCCTTCGTTCATTCCCTTCGCCATAAACCTGGCCCTGGTGCTGACCCTCCGTTCGGTGGAAAAGGTCAAGCTGGCCATCATGGCCACCCTCGTCGCCCTCTCCATGAACGGCGCCCTCAACTACCTTTTCATCTTCGGGGCCGGCCCCGTCCCGGCCATGGGGGTAAGGGGCGCGGCCCTGGCCACGGTCATTTCCCGGTTCGTCGAGACGCTGATCCTGGTAACCGTAAGCTACGCCCGCCGCTATCCCCCGGCGGGGAGCCCCGGGGAACTTTTCGCCTTTAACGGCCCCTATGTACGGCGGTTTCTCAAAATCACCCTGCCGGTGATCCTCAACGAGATAGCCTGGTCCACGGGGATAACCGTACAGAACCTCATCTTCGCCAGGACCGATACCGACGCCATCGCTGCCTTCAACATTACCAATACCTTCTCCCAGCTCACCTGGGTTATTTTTATAGGCTTAGGGAACGGCATGGCCGTGCTCGTCGGTAAGAAGATAGGCGAGGGCAGGGAGCAAACCGCCAGGGATTACGCTTCCCTCATTATCCGCTTTGCCCCCCTCCTGTCCCTGGCTGTGGGGGCGGCGCTTTTCGGCCTCTCCGCCTTTCTGCCCCTTGTTTTTAACGTAGGGCCCGCGGTACTCAAGGCGGCGTCGCAGATGTTCCTCATCCTCTGCCTCTCCTATCCCTTCAGGGCTTTTAACATGTCCATGGTGATAGGAATATGCCGGGCCGGCGGGGATACGGTGTTCTGCGTCATCTACGACATAGCGGTGATGTGGCTCCTTGCGCTGCCCCTGGCCGCGGCCGCGGCCTTTGTCTTCGGCGCTCCCGTCTGGGTCATCTATCTCTGCATCTCCGCCGAGGAGCCGGTTAAAATGTTTCTGGGCCTCTGGCGTTTTAGAAGCGGCAGGTGGCTCCACAGCGTCACCGACGGGCTGTAGGCTGCCACAATGCCAACAGGCTCAAATCTCCGGGGCGTTCTTGAGGAGATAATCCTCCGCTTCCTTGCACCAGAGCCGATTGTTTTGGGCGGTGATCTCTTCCAGGGTTTTCCAGAAGGGATCGGCCCTGCCCTTCTCCGCGAAGTCGTCGATGGCGGTGAGGGGGAGCTTCTTGTGGGTGTAGATGAGCTTCTTGCCTCCGGGGATTTTGTCCAGGTTGATGGTGGCCTCCGCCACGGCGTTGAGCCCGCCTATGTGGGTGACCAGGGCCGAAGGGTTCAGCTTCTTCGCGCTCATCATGGCGATAGATTCCTTGAGGTCGTCCGTATTGCCCCCGGAGGTTCCCACCAGGTGATGGGACTCGTAGTGGACGTTGTAAAAGTTGAAGGCCGCTGAAAACGCAGGGTCTGTGGGGCCGGCGAAAAAGTTGAGGCAGCCGTCGCTTCCCAGGAGCTTGTCCGCCAGTTCTACCACAGGCTTTACGGGGGCAAAAACAAAGACATCGTTAAAGAGTTTCCCGCCGTTGATTTCCCTGAGCCGGGCTGCGGGATCGGCCATGTCTTTGGTGTTTGCGTACACAAGCTTTACCCCCGCCTTCGCCGCTTCTTCGGGGCTGAATATGGAAGCGGCCCTGTTAAGCCTGGCGTCGTCAATGTCGGTGACCAGGAGCAGCGCCGGCTTTCTGCCGCAATG
>JAISRW010000196.1 GCA_031273405.1 Treponema sp. | reverse complement strand
GGGGATGTGAGCGAAAACCACAAGCAAAAGGCCCTGGAGAGCCCCGCGGGAATTCTACAGATCACCCCCGAATCCCTGGAGGCCCTGCTTTTAAGGCGCCACGAAAGAATCGCCGGGCTTTTCGGGAAGCTCAAATTCATCGTCATCGATGAGGTCCACGCCTTTATGGGAACCGACAGGGGCGCCCAGCTTCTCTGCCAGATGGAAAGAATCCGGGATCTCTCCCTTTCGGAGCCCAGGCGCGTCGGGCTCTCGGCCACCCTGGGGAACTATGCCGGGGCCCTTGAATGGCTGGGCCGGGGGACAGGAAGGGAGGCCCTCCTGGTGAGCGGGAAAAAGGGCGGCGATCCTCTCAGGCGCGGCACGGGGCAGCGGGTGAGCCTGGCGGTGGATTACTACCGTGACCAGGGCTATTACCCCGCCCTTTACGAACAGTGCCGGGGGGTAAAGAAGTGCATCATCTTTACCAACAGCCGCCTGGAAGCGGAGGAGACCGTCGCGGCCCTCAAGGCCCTGGCCAAAGAACGGGGCGGGGAGGATCATTTCCACGTCCACCACGGAAGCATAGCCGCCAGCCTCCGCCAGGAAACCGAAAGGGCCCTCAGGGAAAAGGAAGGGCCGGTGACCACCGCCGCCACCGCCACCCTGGAACTTGGCATCGACATAGGCGAGCTCGACAGGATCATCCAGATCGGCCCCCCCATGGGGGCGGCCAACTTTGTCCAGCGCCTGGGCCGTTCGGGCCGGGGCGGCGGAACGCGGCAGATGTATTTTACCCACCGCGAATTCCCCCCTCCTTCCGGCTCGCCGTCTATAATCGACCGTATCCCCTGGGGCCTTCTCCAAACCGTCGCCGTGATTCAGCTTTACCTCGAAGAACAGTGGACCGAAGACGCCAGGGAACGGCCCCTGCCTTTCAGCCTCCTCTGCCACCAAACCCTGAGCGTCCTCGCCTCCCTGGGCGAACATTCGCCGGGCGAACTCTCCCGGCGCGTCCTCTCCTTCCCCCCCTTCGGGAACATCGCCGTCGATGACTTCGCGGAACTCCTCCGTGGTCTGATGTCGGGCGGCCTTATAGAAAAGACAGGCGAGGGCAAAATCATCCTGGGCCTTGAAGGAGAAAGAATCGTCAATCACTATTCCTTTTATTCGGTCTTTCCGGGGGAGGACGAGTTCAGGGTTACCTTTGGCGGAAGGGAGCTGGGGAAGGTGAACTTTATACCCCCCCAGGGGAGCGGCATAGTCCTGGGTGGCCGCTCCTGGCGGGTGGAAGCGGTGAACCTCAGGGGCCGGGAGATAATCGCGGTTCCCGGCGCCGAAGGCGGGGTGAGGATATGGCGCGGCGGCAGCGCCCCGGTCCACAGCAGGATAACAGGGAGGATGAGGCAGGTCCTGACGGAAAGCCGGGCCTACCCCTACCTCAGCCCCCGCGCGGCCGCCCGGCTCGCTGAGGCCAGGGCGCTGGCCGCCGAAACGGGCCTGGGGGAAAGGATCCTTTTCCGGGACGAAAAGGGCGCCGGCTTTTTTATCCCCTGGCTCGGAAGCCGCGGGATGAGAACCCTCCTCCTCCTTCTCCAGGGCAAAAAAACCAGGGAAACCCTCGCCCTGGCTTCGGCGGAACGGGAAAACGAATTCGCCCTGAGGGTCAATACCAAACTTGCGCCGGAGGACTTCCTGGGGAAGCTCAGGGCGATCATAGACGGGCCGGGAAAGCCGGAAGAGTTGATGGATCTCCCAAAAATTCCCCAGTCAAAAATCCCGTTAACCGAAAAATTCGATTATCTCCTGCCGCCGGATCTTCTCCTCAAACAATTTGCCGCCAATATGCTGGACATGGAAGATTTAAAAAGCCTCCCGGTTTAGGGCAGGCCATTGTGTTTGCTTTGGAATCCAAGATATTCTATTTTGTAGGTATGCTGGTTAATTAAATGGAAATAACATTACCATAGAGACTTTCCCAAAACTTCAGTTTTGGGAAAAGCTCCATATATTTCTAATTACGGTTGTCAAAGGGGATGCCCCGTTCAAGGAGCCTGCCTATAAGTTCCTGCCTGAGCAGCTTGAGCTTGGCGTCCCCGCCGTCTTTTTCATCTATATCGATCCGCCATAATTCCTTACGGGCATGGGTAAAGCAGCCGAGACGGGAAAATGCCATTTCAAAAGGCGGTATACGGATTTGGGTAATACTATCCTCAATGTCCGGCACAAGGGCCTGATCCGTTTCTCCCAAAAACACAAGAGTGAGATGAAAGTTTTCTTCCCGTGAGAAATTGTCTTTTATGGCGTGTTCCCTGATGTGTTGCTGAATAGCGAAAAGATCCCCTTTCATCCGATCGTCAAAATTAACCGCGATAAAAAGACGCATGGGATACCGCCTTCCATCTATATTGAGCTAATATCGTAATATGACAACGTTAGCGGATTCAGGATATAAGGCGTTGTCCAATAATAACTACTACATATTATAGTTTGTTATTTTTTGTGTAGTAGTTATTTATGGATAATGTCATTAGTACGCAAAGTTCCCCCCGGTGCTTCGCACCGCCGGGGGCGGGGTACCGAGGTTCTTGTTGGCGACGGTTTTTGGACATAAGTATCACATGGCGATTAATGCCGCCATCAACAAGAAGGGCGGCGTTAATGATTTGGGGAAATTGCGGAGCGGTAGCGGAGCAATTTTGACCTTTCTGTTTTGCGGATAAAAGCGGTCTTTTTTATTAACAGTAATACTGTACATTCGGAATATGACAGCAATTCGGCGCATTTCGTATCATCTCTTAATAGCAATCAATAGCAATGCGATAGCGGACAGCGCGAATCCGGTGATAGTAGTGGCGGAAGCATTCGGGAGCGGGAGTGAGAGCGAACACTTTCCTTTGATGCCGGACAAACTGAACGAAACGATGAAGGAGATACGGGATGAGGAAGAGCCGCTTAAGGAAGCGCTAATGGAAGGGGACACGGGGTATTTTTCCGAGAAGAACTTACAGGAAGCGGCGGATCGGGGAGTCGAAGTACTGATACCGGACCCGCAGTTTCGCAGACGGGATCCGCAATTTGAAGGGCGGAAAGGGCACGGCGGGAAAGGACGGTTTACTCAAGACGATTTTAAATATGATGAAGAGAATAACACTTATAGGTGTCCTGAGAATAAGATATTGGCATACAAAGGGCATGTAACGTTAAACCGGAACAGCGGGGAGAAGTATCAGGCAAAGAGTGGGGACTGCAAAGATTGTCCGCAACAGGAGAGGTGTATAGC
>JAISRW010000177.1 GCA_031273405.1 Treponema sp. | reverse complement strand
ACCTTGCAAGGCCCTTTATTACCGATTATCATCAATAGTATCGGGAATTAAGGAGAATCTATGGAACTTGTATATCTTATCGGGGCGGGCGTAGCGGTACTTACCGGCTTGGGCGCCGGCATTGGAATCGGGATAGCCACCAGCGGGACTACCCAGGCTATATCGCGCCAGCCCGAAGCGTCGGGGAAGATTATGACCGCCTTCTTCCTGGGGATAGCCCTGGCTGAGGCGACGGCCATTTACGGCTTCGTTACGGCCATACTGCTGATTACCCGCGCATAATGATAGCCTTTTCTCTTTCCACCTTTCTGATAACCATCCTCAATGTAGGGATTCTGTTTTTTGTGCTCCGGGCGGTCCTGTTTAAACGGGTCACTAAATTCATGGCCGAACGATCGGCCAAAATCAGGGACGCCATTGAGCAGTCGGAAAAGGACAAAAATCAGGCCAAGGCCCTTTTGGAACAATACGAAGCCCGGCTAAAAAGCGCCGGCGCCGAGGTCGAGGCCCTGCTGCGTTCAGCCAGGGAAAGCGCCGGTCATGAAGCGGAAAAGATAATCGCCCAGGGCAGGGAAACGGCGGACAACCTGGTTGCCAATGCCCGGAAGCAGATTGAAGCGGAACAGGAGGCTGCCGTGGCGGTCTTTAGGAAAGAAGCCGCCGGCCTGGTAGTGGCCGCTTCCGCCCGCCTCTTGAGCAGGGAGCTGAGGGCCGAGGATAACCGGAAATACGCCGAGTTCCTTTTGAGCGGAATTAATTCCGGGAAGCTCTGAGATGTTTGTCCCCCAGCGCTGGGCCGCGGCCTTTATCAATTCCATGGGCGCTGAGGCCGACGAAGGCTTTGCCCTCCTCAGGATTCTCTCGGACTGGATAAAGGAACTCCCCGGCGCGGTCTTTGGCAGCTATGCCGCGGAGCGTCTGGAAAGGCTCATTGCGGAGGGGGCGGAAAAGGCCGGCGCCGGAATACCGGAAAAATGCTCCCGCTTTGTTTGCCTCCTGGTAAGGAAGGATCTTTTTAAGCATATAGACCCCGTTCTTGGGGAGATCGAAAAAATCCTGAACGAGCAAAAGAACATACTTCCGGTTATCGCCGAATCCGCCCTCCCCCTGGAGGGTGAGCTTGAGGCGTTTATTACCGGGGAATTAAAAAAGCAAAAAAAGGCTGCGGAAGTAAAGCTTGAAAACCGGATCAACCCCGCTCTTATCGGGGGGCTCAGGCTGAGGATAGGAGACGAAGTCATAGACGCCAGCCTTCGCGGGCAATTACAGCGGATGGCGGCGGATCTGGCCGCCGGTGCTTCTTTTGACGCTTCTTCCGGCGTTTCTTCTATTGAGGGAGGATATTGATGGTGAATTACGGAGATCTGACCAAGGTCTTGCAGGAACAAATCGAACACTGGGACGCCCGGGTCTCTACGGATTCTACCGGCTTCGTAGTTCAGGTGGGAGATTCGGTGGCCACTGTCTACGGCCTCCACAAGGCTGTCTACGGCGAGCTCATCGAGTTTTCCTCCGGCGCCGCCGGCATTGCCCTCAACCTCGAAGAGGACGGCGTAGGCTGCGTGCTCCTTTCCGGGGAGTCCCTCGTCAAAGACGGAGAAGAAGTCAGGGGCACAGGCCGGGTGGTTTCGGTGCCCTCGGGGCAGGGGCTGCTGGGCCGGGTGGTTAACCCCCTGGGAGAGGCGGTTGACGGCAAGGGCTCCATCAAGGCCGAAGAATGGCTCCCGGTGGAATCCCCCGCGGCACCGGTTATAGACCGGGGCAGCGTCGATACCCCCATGCAGACCGGCAGCCTCTCGGTGGACGCCATGATCCCCATAGGCCGGGGCCAGCGGGAGCTTATCATCGGGGACCGGCAGACCGGCAAAACCGCCCTGGCCGTAGACGCCGTCATCAACCAGAAGGGTAAAAACGTTTACTGTATATACTGCGCCATAGGGCAGAAATCTTCGTCCGTGGCGGCGATCATCGAGAACCTGAAAAAGCGGGGGGCCATGGAGTATACCTTTGTGGTTCTGGCTTCGGCCTCGGATTCGGCGGCCCTGCAATATCTGGCCCCCTATTCCGCGGCGGCTATGGCGGAGCACTTCATGCGCAAGGGTCTGGACGTGCTGGTGGTCTACGACGACCTTTCCAAACACGCCGTGGCTTACCGGACCATAAGCCTCCTCCTCCGCAGGCCCCCTGGGCGGGAAGCCTTTCCGGGGGACGTGTTCTACCTCCACTCCAGGCTTTTGGAAAGGGCGGCAAAGGTTTCGCCCGCCCTGGGAGGCGGTTCCATCACCGCCCTGCCCATTGTGGAAACCCAGGCCGGGGACATTTCATCCTATATACCCACCAACGTGATCTCCATTACCGACGGCCAGATCTTTCTGGATTCGGAGCTTTTTAACGCCGGCTTCAGGCCCGCCGTGGACGTGGGCCTTTCGGTAAGCCGGGTCGGCGGCTCTGCCCAGTCCAAAGCGATCCGTAAAATTTCGGGCCGCCTGCGGCTGGATCTGGCCCAGTACCGGGAAATGGCCGCCTTCGCCCAGTTCGGGAGCGACCTGGACAAGGCCACCCAAGACAAGCTGGCCCAGGGGGAGCGGCTCATGGAAGTCTTAAAGCAGCCCCAATATTCCCCCTATACAACAGCCCAGCAGTTCGCCATCCTTTACGTTTCCGTTAACGGCCACCTTATGGATGTGGAAACCAAAAAGGTTCCGGCCTTTATAAAGGGGTTCCTGGAATATCTGTCCATCCACAACGGCAAGGTTCTGGAAACCCTGAACGCCCACGGCGTCTCATCCCCGGAGATCGAGGAAGAGCTTACCGCAGCTATGGAAAACTATAGAGGCTTTCCCAAAACTGAAGTTTTGGGAAAGCAACCTTAAATTTAAATGAAAAAGAGGACCGGACTTTAGTCCGATTAGGCGCTTTTTCGAAAGCTTTTCCCAAAACTAACCGAGTTTTGGGAAAAGCTCAACAGGCCAATAAATAGGAGAAGCCATGGCGAATTTACGGGATCTCCGCTTCCGGATGCGGGCTATAAGGCAGACGCTGCAGGTTACCAAGGCGATGAACCTCATCTCCACCGCCAAGCTGAGGAAGGGCCGCCGCATTCTGGAAGACACCGAGCCCTTCTTTACCAGGATACAAAAGTCCATGTTCGATATTATCTCCGGGGCCGGCCAGGTACAAAGCGATTTTTTTCCCCGGCCGGGGCAGGAGAAGTCCTACCACTGCGCCGTTATCGTGGTTACCAGCGACAAGGGCCTCGCGGGGGGCTACAACGCGAACGTGTTCCGCCAGGTAACGGATCTTTGCGGCAGGGTGAAAAATCCTATTCTCATCCTCATAGGCGCCATAGGGTACCGATACTTTATCCATTCCCCCCATCTCATACTGGAGAATTTTTCTTTCCGGTCCCGGCTGCCCACCCTGGACGACGCCCGAGAAATTGCCGACTACATCATCTCCCAGTATCTCTGGGGCATGTTTAACGAAGTACACATTGTGTATACCCACATGTACAGTTCCATTAAACTTCTCCCCAAGGAGCGGCAGATTCTTCCCCTGAACATGAAAAATATGCAGGACGAGTTTTCCCGGAGCGAAGGCAAACGGGTGGAGCTTCAATTTGAATACCTGCCTTCCAAAGACGATGTTTTCAACGCCCTGGTCCCCCTCTATATAAGGGGCATTATCTACGGATCGTTGATTGAAGCCTATGCAAGCGAGCAAAGCGCCCGGATGGCCGCCATGGACGAGGCGTCCAAGAGCGCGGAAGACATGCTCGGCACCCTGCGGATAAACTACAACCGGGCCAGGCAGTCCGGTATCACCCAGGAGATGACCGAAATCTCAGGCGGCGCCGCCGCTTTGAGCGAATGAAACGAGGAGAAGGAAACAGGATGGAAAACATAGGACATATTACCCAGGTTGTAGGGCCGGTGGTGGATGTGCGGTTTGACGAAGGAAAAATCCCGGCCATACTCAACGCCCTGGAAATCGAGGCTCCCGAAGGGAAGGTTGTCCTGGAAGTCCTGCAGCACATAGGAGACAGTAGGGTGCGCTGTGTCGCCATGGAGGCCACCGAGGGGCTTGCCCGGGGCATGGAAGTCGGAGATACAGGCAGCCCCATCAGGGCGCCGGTGGGGGAAGAAGTCCTGGGGAGGATGTTCAGCGTCACCGGAAGGATTATCGACGACAAAGGCGCTTTTACCGCGAAGGAATACGCTTCGATTCACCGTGCCGCCCCCGGCTTTGCCGAACAGCGTCCGGCCACCGAGGTTTTGGAGACCGGCATCAAGGTCATCGACCTTATCGCTCCTTACGCGAAAGGAGGGAAGGTCGGGCTTTTCGGCGGCGCCGGGGTTGGCAAGACGGTAATCATCATGGAGCTCATCAGGAACATCGCCACGGAACATTCGGGCTTTTCGGTTTTCGCCGGAGTCGGAGAGCGTTCGCGGGAGGGGGCGGATCTCTGGAAGGAGATGAACGACTCGGGGGTTATCGAAAAAACCGCCCTGGTCTTTGGCCAGATGAACGAACCTCCGGGGGCCCGCATGAGGGTGGCCCTGACGGGGCTTACCATGGCCGAACATTTCCGGGATCAGGGCGGACTGGACGTGCTCCTCTTTGTGGATAATATCTTCCGGTTCATCCAGGCCGGCGCCGAGGTGTCGGCCCTGCTGGGGCGCATCCCCAGCGCCGTAGGCTACCAGCCCACCCTGGCCAACGAAATGGGCGCCCTCCAGGAACGGATCGCCAGCACTTCCCAAGGCTCCATCACCAGTATCCAGGCGGTGTATGTCCCCGCCGACGACCTCACCGATCCGGCACCGGCCACCACCTTCGCCCACCTTGACGCTACAACTGTTCTTTCCCGCAAGATCGTGGAACTGGGGATCTACCCGTCGGTGGATCCCCTGGGTTCGAGTTCCCGCATCCTGGACCCTTCGGTTATCGGGGAGGATCATTACCGTACCGCCATGGATGTCCAGAAGATACTGCAGCGCTACAAGGAACTCCAGGACATCATCGCCATCCTGGGCATGGACGAACTGGCCCCGGAAGACAAGATCACCGTTTCCCGGGCCCGGAAGGTCCAGCGCTTCTTTAGCCAGCCTTTCTTTGTGGCCGAACGCTACAACGGCATGCCCGGCCGCTA
>JAISRW010000171.1 GCA_031273405.1 Treponema sp. | reverse complement strand
ATTACACCAAGGACCTGACAAAGGTTGTCCGTGATGTTGTCCGTGAACACATGGAATTGTTTGCCGGTATAAAAACAAATTGAGGCGATTTGTAACTACTCAGGACTAATGCGGGGATAGCGCCGCCACTACCGTGGCGCAATCGGCGGAATGAAGGGGCTTTTAGCCCCGAAATGGAGCCGATTGGAGCGAAAGGGACGGAGCCCCTTTGTGAGGGACCCTGTGGGTCCCCAAGCACTTGAGAACAAGAAAAATATATGAAATATCGTATATACCTGAGTAGTTACGGCGATTTTCTTATCATCCGCTAAGGGGGTTTAAAAATGTATCAAGACGCCGTTACCATCGGTCTCATGCCCACCAGGAGGCCGGTTTTTAAAATTGAAACCGCCAGGGAAGAATACGATATTATTATTCCCATTATCAAAAAGCAGCTTCCCCAATATGTCCGGTTTGTGGATGTGGAGGATATCTGCGATCAGGGCATGGGCGCTTTTCAGGATGATATTGAGAAGGTGGTAAAAAAATTCAAGGCCGCCGGTGTGGACGCTCTTTTTTCCCCTTTTTGCGATTTCGGCTGTGAAGAAGTTGTGGCGGGAGTGGCAAAACAATTTAAACTGCCGACATTGATCTGGGGTACCAGGGACAAGGTAAGTACCTTCGCAAAACGGGAAAAGGAAACCCAATGCGGCCTTTTTGCCGCCACCAAGGTGCTGCTTAACTACGGGGTAACTTTTAGTTATATCTGGAACTGCGAAGCGGACAGTCCCGATTTTGTGCGGGGCTTTGAAAAATTCGTCCGGGTGGCTTTTATTCTTAAAAGTCTGCGTAACGCCAACATTGCGGAGATCGGCGACCGTCCCAAAGATTTCTACAGTGTTATCCATAATCAGCAGATGTTAATTGAAAAATTAAATATCACGGTGAAGCCAATCACCCTTGGGGATATCAAAACCCGTACCTTTGAAATCCTCAAACAAGAAGACGAGGAATTTACCGCCTATTGCCAGGATTTTAAATCAAGATTCGACAGCACCGGTACGGAGGATGATTATATCAGGAAAGTCTGCGCCGGAACCCTCGCGATTGAACAACTGATGAAACAACATCTATGCTGGGCCGGCGCTTTTGACTGTAACGGCGTCAGGATGGCCCTGGAAATGAACGGTTCCGCCTGTACGATTCAGGGTGAACTTTCCGATCGCGGATTTCCGACAGCCTGCGAGACCGATGTCTGGGGAGCTGTTTCGCAATTGATCTGCACCGCCGCTTCTTTTGGTAAGGATACTGAATTCCTGGCTGACTGGACCTACCGGCATCCTGAAAATAATAACGCGGAACTTATCTGGCACGGCGGTCCCTTTGCCTGGTCATTGGCGTCGAAGGCAAGAAAACCGGCCTTCCGAAAAAACTATAAAGGTTTTTATGAAGCATGGTTCGAGATGAAGCAGGGAGATATTACCCTGGTCCGTATGGATGAACTCCATGGCGAATATTATATGTTTATCGGCGAAGCAAAAACCGCCTCCGGACCCGAGACTACCGGCACTTGGGTATGGATTGAAGTTGATAACTGGAAAAACTGGGAAGAGCAGCTCATGTTCGGCCCTTTCATTCATCATGTTGCCGGTATATACGGTAAATATACCGAAGTTATCGCCGAAGCGGCCCGGTATATCGGGGTTCATGTTGTCACCCCGGATACACCGCATCCAAACAGTTTGTCGTGACCTTGAGGAAACAGCTAGCAGCCTGTTGCCGATCTTGGCCGCCTCAAGGGGCGGGGTATTAGACTCCGCATCGAATTAATCAGGAGCGTTGTTTATGGAAACCATAGAGGAATTATCCGCCCTGCTGCGGGTTAAAGAATGTGATCTGCGGGAAAGCCTGCTGTTCCAGTGCGAATACGCCGTCGACCGGGGCATCCATTCAGGCGGCGCCGAGTCCGCTGTTCTGCCGCTGACGGCGCTTTATTATGGGGATATTCTGCGGTATGACACAAAAAACCCCGCCTCTCCGGATCAGGATGTTTTTATTTTGAGCAAAGGTCACGCTGTGGCGGCGCTGGCTGCGGTCTATGCGGATTTAGGGTATTTCTCAAAAGAGCACCTCAAAAATTCCCGGAGTTGGGGAGGCCTCGTGAGGGGGCATCCCGGCCCGGTGATTCCCGGCGTTCCGGTCGCCACGGGGCCGCTTGGCCATGGTATCTCCATAGCCTGCGGTTACGCGCTGAAAAACAAGGAAGCCGGAGGATTTGATGTGTATTGCCTCACCGGCGACGGGGAACTACAGGAAGGTTCTTGCTGGGAAGGTATTCAATTTGCCGGCGAATACCGTTTGAACAATTTATGCCTCCTGATAGATAAAAACAACGGACAGAGCGACGATACCCGCAAACTATTTTTAAGCGCGGAAAAACTGAACGAACAGCTTTCCGCCTTCGGGTTCCGGGTGTGTGAAACTGAAAGCGGCAATATCCCCCGGCTTTTGGAAATTCTCCGGGATTTCCGCCGCTGTCCCCGGGATTCCCGGCCTACGGCTGTTATCTGCGAAACAATCAAGGGGTTCGGCGCCTATTCCATGACCGGGGGAAAACACAAGGCAAGTTTTACCGATGAGGAATTCGCCCATGAACGGGCACTGCTGGCTCACGCCCGGAACCGCCGGATCAATGAGTTAAACCGCTTTGATCACCAGGTGGTGAAGGGCATATCGGAACGTCTTGGCTATATTCTTGTTACCGGAGAAGACGGCCGGATACAAGACCTCAAAACCCGGGAAGTTCCGATTGAAGTAAAACAGGCGCCGCCCCGAAACAAGGCCCTGCAATACGATTCCGCAAAACTGCCCCGGCCGGAAAAAGGAAAGTCCTACGCCGCCGCCGATATAGCGGCGGGTTTTGCCGGCGTATTCGCGGCGGACCCGAATTTTTATACGATTGACGCAGACCTTTCAAACGTCAGCGGGCTGTATGCCGGAACTGGCCGGACAAACCGGTATCACGCAATCAATGTGGGAATCGCCGAATGTAATATGATGTGCATCGCGGAAGCCCTCGCGGCCGGCGGCGCCAATGTCTGGGTCAGCACCTTTGGTCCCTTTTTCGACTGGCAGGCTTTCCGGAGAATCGCCGTGAGTTACCAGGAGCGAAAGGAGGTTATCGAAAGTCCCGGCGGGTGGCTCTCCGCGGGGCATAATCTGGACATCACTTTTTTATCCACCGCTTCCAACCTGGATACCACGGTGAACGGCGCCACCCACATGAGTAATGACGACATCTGTTTTATCAACAGCCTTGCCCAGGTCAAAGTTATCGATACCTGCTGCCCGCGGCAATTCCTTTCGGCCGCCCGCTGGATAGCCGAGGGCGGCAGGGGGCTGGTATACCTGCGGGTTATGCGTTCCCCAAGCCCGGCGCTTTACGACGCCGATTACGAATTTGAATACGGCAAGGGCTGTTTTTTGCGCCGGGAAGATGAACCCAAGGCGGTAATTATATCCAGCGGCCACGGCGTTCTTGAAGCCTTGTCGGCGGCGGAACTCCTCGCTCAAGAAGGAATTTTGGTTTCGGTGGTGGATATGCCTTCTTATGACAGCGATATACCCAAAGATTTTGCCGCAAAGGGCATCCCCGTGGTCTTTGCGGAACAAAACAACGGCGCGCTTTTTGACGCTTTCAGCCGGGATGTGCTTAAAAAGCACATCCCCCTCCGGCCGGGACAGGCGGCGGCGGTGAATACCCGGGGAGAGGGAGACAAGCTTTGTTTTATCCAGTCCGGTTCCTACCGGCAGATTATCGAAGCTCTGGGCCTGGGGGCTGAAAATATCGCGGATGTGATCAAAAAACTGTAAGGGGGCAAAATCACGGATCGATTGGAAGAGCGCACCTATCCCACATGCTCCTAGGAGCCTGTTGCACTTGTGGATTTTTGCGTCGCCAGCGTCGCAAAAATCCCGATTATCCGGCATCCTTGGGCAGTTTGCAGGGTAAATCGAACCGTAGGTTCGCAATCGCCTTGCAGGCGATTTTTTGAGGTTTTATGCGCGAAGCGCAACAAACTGCTAGCTTTCTTCCCTCCTTATTCGACTGATTCGGCTTATTCGCCTTGGCGGCTTTTATGCTCCCTCCGCTTCAGTTCGGCGAGGGCTTCAAGGCCGAAAATATCCTTGGCTTCCAGGTTCTCGGTGATGGAGTTGGGGACCAGCATCATAGAGTTGCCGGCTTTGAGGCCCTCGTTCAGTATCGAAAGGATCTTCAGCTTCATGGCCGGCTCGTTTTGGGCGTAGATTCGCACCGCCTCTTCCAGCTTTCCGGCGATCTCGATCTCCGCATCCGCCAGGAGTATGCGGCCCTTCTTTTCCCGCTCCGCCTGGGCGGTACGGGAGAGGGAATCCTGGAGGGCCTCGGGGATCTGGATGTCGGTGATTTCGATGTGCTGGATGGTGACGCCCCAGTCGGTGGTTTTGGCGTCCACTTCGGTCTGGATCTGTTTTTGGATAACTTCCCCGTGTTCCAGGAAGGTGGAGAGGTCGTGGCTGGAAATAGCGTTCCTCAGGGCTGTCTTGGCCGAGAGGATGACCGCTTCCTGGTAATTTTCCACCTCCAGGACCGCCTTTTCGGGGTCCCAGACCAGCCAGAAGCAGAGGGCGTCTACGGTAACGGTTACCGAATCCATGGTGAGGGTTTCCTGGGCGGAGAAATCGGTTACCCTGATGCGGAGATCCGCGGTCTCGGCGATTCGGTCGGCCAGGGGGGCGAGGAAGACGATCCCCGGCCCCTTGACCTTGTGGAAGCGCCCCAGCCGGAGCACGATAGCCCGTTCCCATTCGTCAAGCTTGCGCACCGAAGGGATTATCAGCAGCGCCGCGGCGGCAAGGGCCGAAAGGAGCCTGAGGAGGCCGGGGGTCAGCGGCCCGGCGGCGGGCATTGCGGACCCCCAGGCGGCGCCGGCCGCGCAAAGCAGCAGCGCCAGGAGCTTGATCCCGGTGCGGTCTTTTTTCCTTGCCGAAGGGAACGTGTTTTTTGCCGGCGGCTCCCTGCTGTTTATCGTAGCGAGATTCATGCAATTCCTCCTTAAATTTAAATGAAAAAACGGGCCGGACTTTAGTCCGATGAGGCCGCTTGTTCGGAAGCTTTCAAAATCCTTGATGACCATGTGAGGCCTGCCGCCTATTCAGTGTAATTCCGGATAAGATTCGCCAGCTCCCCTTCTTCCACGCCTAGGTCCCGCATATCCTGAATAAAACGGCCCAGGACCTCCCGGATCTTCCGGTTTCTGCCGTCATCTTCCACAACCGGCTTCTTGTCCGAAATATAGGTGCCGCTCCCGACCTGGGTGGCCAGGATGCCCCGGATCTCCAGTTCCCCGTAAGCCTTGGCAATGGTGTTCGGGTTGGTCTTGAGCGCTACCGCCAGGGAGCGTATCGTGGGCAGCTTGTCCCCCGGCCGTAGCCGCTCGGAGAGTATGGCGTATTCGATCTGCTGAATGATCTGCCGGTATATGGGAACGCCGTTGCCGCCGTCGAGGGTAAAATTGATTCGTGGGGAGGGTTTACTACCCTGCCGAGCCGAAGGTTCGATTTCCGCGGCAGCCATAAGAGTATTAAACCCTCACCGCGGATAAAAATCAACATACCTCGGGGCAAGCTCGAACCTGCGGTTCGGCGAGGTATGTTGTTCTCATAAGGTATTTTGACTCAGAGTACATACCCTTAGTTCCGCCGCAAGCCTCCCCCGCGCAAGCGGGTTCGAAGCAAGCTTGCTTGCCGGTATGTACCCTTCGCAACGAATCAAACCACGGACCTCACGGACCACACAGAAAACGGCTCATTTCCTCTATGGTTGGTATCCGGCGGTTGAGGCATTGGCGGTTTGCTATCCCTATCTCAAGCTCCGCTCTATTCAGAGCGGAACCATGTTTGGGCGTATGGTGAATCTCGAACCGGAGGTTCGCGTTGTCCATAACCGGGGTTATTTTATCCGCGTCAGGATAGCGCCGCTCTGCTCTTTTCCCGCAGGCAATGGGCAAAGTCTTTTTTGGTCCGGCTTTCCGTTACGTTGACCTCACGGCGTCCCGAGAGGGGTTCAACCGTCATAAAGAGATCGGCTGTCCCGTCGCGGACATGTTCGTGATCATACACGGCGGTTTTTCCCG
>JAISRW010000161.1 GCA_031273405.1 Treponema sp. | reverse complement strand
TACAACAGAATCCTCCAAGTCCAGGCCAACGCCGCGCTCCTGCGGGAAACGTACGCCAACACCCAGCGCCGGGCCGCCACGGCGGAAGAAAACTTCAGGGCCGGCCTTGCCCCCCGGCTCACCTGGCTCCAGGCCCAGGTGGCGGTAGAAACCATGAAGCCCACCATCAACGAGATGGACAATAACCTGAAAAACCTCATGGCCAATTTTGCCATGACCCTGGGGCTGCCCTATGATACGGAGTTCGAGCTGGACCCCATAGATACGGGGGAATTTTTTATCTCCGCGGATGTGGCGGAGCTTATTTCCAAAGCCGCCGCGGGAAAGCCCGACATTCTCGCGCTGCAGAAAAATATACAGGTTCTCCAGAGCGCCCGCAAAGCCCAGGCCATCCAGCTTTATACCCCCTCTCTTGCGATAAACTGGAATGTGGCCCCCGCGTTTAGTCCCGCCCTGGACCCCTGGAAGGAGAGTTGGTTTAACAGGGACAACTGGACCAAGTCCGGCGCCTTTTCCCTCACCCTGTCGATGAACCTGAACGGCTTTTTCCCCTTCACCAAAGAGGGCCAGGCCCTTAAGGATGCGGAAAACCAGCTAAGGAGCCTCAATATACGCCTTGCCAAGACCCTCCGGGAAACGGAGATAGAGATTTACACCAAGGTGAATTCCCTGGAAAAAATCAGGACCACCGCGGAAGCCCAGCGCATGACCGTGGACCTGGCGGAGCAGTCCTACCGGCTTACCGAGGAAGCCTACCAGGCGGGCTTGCAGGATCTGCTGGAAGTCCGGAACGCCGAGCTTTCCCTCGAACAGGCGCGGCTCCAGCTTTTGACCCAGCAATTTGATTACTTGAACGATCTGATCGATCTTGAATATGCCATAGGGGTTCCTTTCGGAACCCTCAGTTCCAGGAGTGAGAAATGACTAAATTGAAAAGGACAGTTTTTTCCCGAAGAGCCGCGGCCGCCGGAATTTTGGCGGCGGCGCTGCTTTCCCTCTCAGGCTGCCAGCGCATCAAAGACGCCTACGGCAAGCTCTTGAACCAGGGCGAGCCCCCGGTTCCCCAAACGCCGGTTTTCGCGGTGAACACCATGTCCGCGGTAAAGGGGCAGATTCGGGACTATCTCATGCTGTCCGGGGATATTATCGCCGCCTCCACTGTCGACGCCTATTCCGACGCCGCCGGCAAGGTGAGCCGGCTCCTGGTCTCGGTGGGGAACTGGGTCAACAAGGGCGATGTCATCGCCCTTGTTGACCCTTCCCGGCCGGGGATGGAATATGTGGAAAGCGAGGTAAAAGCCCCGATCTCCGGCACTGTCGTGGCCCTCCCGGCCCAGTTGGGGATGACGGTGAGCCAGCAGGTTCCCCTGGCCCGGATTTCCGGCGGCAGCGCCGCGTCCGGCGGCCTGGAGATCCACCTCTATGTTTCGGAGCGGTTTATCTCCAGGATAAGCCTGCGCCAGCTTTGCGAAATCAGCCTGGACGCCTGGCCGGGGGAACTGTTCCAGGGCAGGGTTTCCGAGATCAGCCCCACGGTTGATCCCGCTTCCAGAACCATGGAAATCAAAGTGAGGGTGGACAATTCAGCCTCCCGGCTCAAGGCGGGGATGTTCGCCAAGGTAAAGGTCATCACCGAGCAGAAAGCCGGCATCGTCAAGATCCCCCATTCGGCCCTGATCCAGCGCTTCGGCGAGGATTATGTGTTTGTCGCCGAGGCGGATCCCGAAAACCCCGGCGCCTATGCGGCCCGGAAAAGAATCATCGTTCCGGGGATCATCATCGACGGGATCATGGAAGTCCGGCAGGGCCTTTCGCCGGATGATGATATTATTGTCAGCGGCCAGACCCTGCTGGACGACGGCGCGAAGGTCAATATCATAAACAGGGTCACGCCTTTGAGCGTCAACTGAGAATTTCGTAAGGAGAAAATATGAGCGTAGCAAAGGCCGTTGTATCCAGGCCGACCACCATTTTTATCATTTTCCTGCTCCTCATCGGGCTGGGGATCTTTGCCTTTATCAACCTTCCCCTGGATCTCTTCCCCGAGATAAACCCTCCCTATCTTGTGGTATACACCTCCTACTCAGGCGCGGGGCCCGAAGAAGTGGAGCGTTCGGTAACCCGCGTGCTTGAGGCCGCCCTTTCCAGCGTATCCAGCCTGGAGACGTTGAATTCCACCTCCTCCAAGGGTTCCAGTATGGTGATCATGGAATTCACCTACGGGACGGATCTGGCGGACGCCTCGAATTCCGTCCGGGACTCCCTGGAACGGATCAGGAACTATATGCCCACCGGGGCGGATACGCCTATGATCTTTAAATTCGATCCCTCCATGATCCCCATCATGGGCCTCATGGTGACCGGAGTCCGCTCTCCCGAAGAGCTGCGGGAAATTGCCGAAGACACCCTGGTTCCCCGTATCGAGCAGACCCCCGGAGTGGCCACCGCCAGCGTCAACGGGGGCCGGGAGAAGATCGTCAGGGTGGAGATTCCCCAGTCCCGGCTCGAGGCATACGGCCTCACCATCACTTCGATACAGCAGATGCTGGCCTCCCAAAACATGCAGACCGCCGCCGGAACCATCACCGAAGACGGCCTTTCGTATATCCTCACCACCATGGGAGAATACGACTCACTGGACCAAATCAGGAACACCGTCATTTCCTATAAAGGCGGCGGCACGGCGAACGGCGCGGTTACCACTCCCCGGCAGGTTTATCTCCGGGACCTGGCCAATGTGTATGAAGGCTTTCGGGACGAGACCAGCACGGTCTATGTCAACGGCCAGTCCGCGGTGATGATGACGGTTCAGAAGCAGAGCGGAAAGAATTCGGTCCAAACCGCCAAGGACCTCAGGGCCCGCCTGGAAAGGCTGAGCCGGGAAATCCCCCAGGATATCAAAATCACCGAACTCTTTAATACCACCGATCAGATCGAGAATTCGATCAATCAGGTGGGGTCCAGCGCCTTTTCCGGGGCTTTTCTGGCGATAGTCATACTTTTCATTTTCCTCCGTTCCATAAAGCCCACGCTGATCATCGGCGTAAGCATTCCGGTATCCATCATCGTTACCATCATGCTCATGTATTTCGCCGGCCTTACCCTCAACCTGATGACCCTGGCGGGCCTTATCCTGGGGGTCGGGATGCTGGTGGACAATTCCATCGTCATCCTGGAGAATATTTACCATTACCGGGAAAAGGGGGCCAAGCTCACCACCGCCGCGGTACTGGGGACCTCCGAGATGATCACAGCCATCGCGGCTTCTACCCTTACCACCATCTGCGTCTTCGCGCCCCTGGTTATGTTCCAGGGCCTCCTGGAAATGGCGGGAGAGATGTTCGCCGGCCTCGCCTTTACGGTGGTAATCTCCCTCGCCTCCTCCCTCTTTGTGGCCCTCTTCCTGGTGCCGGTTCTTTCGAGCCACTACTTCCCCCTGGTAACCCGGAAGCAGAAGCCCCTGAGAAGCTTCCTCGCCCCTGTTGACCGGGCTTTTGAACGGTTCTTTGCCGGCTTGGACAATATTTACCGCCGGGCCGTCGGCTGGGTTCTGCGCCACAAGATTCTGGTCATAAGCTTCCTGGCGATCCTTTTTGTGGGGAGCTTGGCCTTCATCCCCGTCATAGGCTGGGTGTTTATGCCCCAGCAGGTCCAGGATTCGGTTACGATTAACGCCACCCTGCCCATGGGGACCCCCCTCAAGCAGACCGAAGAAACCCTCGCTCTCATCGAGGATATCGTCAAGAGAGAAGTCCGGGGTTATGAACGCATAGTCCTCAACGCAGGCGGCGGCGGCATGATGGGCCAGGGGGGCAACAGCAATTCAGGCTCCCTGAGGATCAACCTGCCCGAATTCGACCGGCGTATCGATTCCGCCGACGACATCAAAGCTAAGATGCGCACCCATTTTAGCGAGTTCCCCGGGGTCTCCATTACCTTTGGCGGCGGCGGCGGCATGATGGGGGGAAGCAGCAACCCCATCGACATTATCCTCCGCACCGACGATCTGGTAAAAGGCAAAGCAATGGCGGAAAAAATTGCCGCCCTTCTCAGGGAGAAGGTCTCCAACGCGACCGAGCCCAGCGTGGATCTTAAAGACGGGCTCCCCCAGATAGAAATCGCCCTGGACCGGGACAAGATGTACGCCCTGGGCCTCAGCGCCGCCCTGGTGGGCAACGAGATCAAGGCCGCGGTGGACGGCGTTACCGCCACCAGGTACAAGAGCGGGGGCAAGGATTACGACGTGATTCTGATCCTCGCCGAGGCGGATCGCAGCACCCGGCCCGCCCTGGATCACATCTTTATAAACAGCCAGCTTGCCGGCCGGGTTCCCCTGTCCAATTTCGCTTCTTATGTTGAAGGGACGGGCCCCCTGACCATAAACCGGGAGAACCAGAGCCGGGTAATACACGTCACCGCCGGGGCCAAGCCGGGGACCAAGATCAACATCCTGGAGGACGAGGTCCGCAGCCTTATCACGGAGGAAATCCCCGCGGAAGACGACGTGGTTATCGAATACGCCGGGGACAACTCGGAAATGCTGAAAATGATGCGGAATTTTGTGCTCATCATTGTCGTAGCCATATTCCTGGTCTTCGGGGTAATGGCCAGCCTCTTTGAATCCTTCCGGGACCCCTTCATCGTCATCTTTACCATACCCCTTTCGCTTATAGGTATTGTGGCCATATATTTGATCCTCGGCGATCCTTTCAATATCCTTACCGCGGTAGGGCTCCTGGTACTGGTAGGGGTTATCGTCAACAACGGCATCGTTCTGGTGGACTACACCAACCTGCTCCGCAAGCGGGGCCTTTCCCTCCGCGACGCCTGCGTCGAAGCCGCCGGTAACCGCCTGCGGCCCATATTGATGACCACCCTCACCACCATCCTGGGGCTCGTGCCCATGGCCTTCTTCCCCGGCGAAGGGTCCGAAATGGTCGGCCCCATAGGCACGACGGTCCTGGGCGGCCTTTCCTTCGGTACCCTCATGACCCTTTTCCTCATGCCCACGATATATTACATTGTAAACAGGCGTTCCGATGAAAGGATTGCCAAGGCCGAGGCCCGGCGCGAACGGATCGCGGCGGGGCTGACCCGGAAGCAGGCGGCGGCGCAGGCGCAGGCCATGGCCGCGGCGGCGGCCCGTGAAGAGACGGGCGCGGCGGCGGCTGCGGAAGAACATGTCTACAACGAGGAGCCCGGCTTATGATGCGCATAGAAATAATCGCCAATCATTCGGTAGAAGAAAACATACTCGAAGCCTTCAAGTACGAAGGGGTGGGGAAGTATTATACCAAATACCCGAACATCCTCGGGGTCGGCTCCTCGGGCCCCCGCATGGGGGACGCCGTCTGGCCCGAGGACAACTTTGCCCTGGTTGTCTGGTGCGAAGAAGAAGAAGCCCGGGGCATAGCCAGGGCGGTGGCCGGTGTAAAAGAGCATTTCCCCGACGAGGGTATCAAGGTATTCGGCCTGCCGCCCGATCCCGTGAAAGAATGATAACCACGGGCCCCACGGACCACACAGGGAGAGGGAAGCGTGTATAGGGAGGAGCAAGTTTCGTGCCCCCCCCCTCTCCCCTCTCCACCCTTTTTGCTCTTCCTGCCGGTTGGCTTGTTTCGGTATATCGTATATAATAAATACTATGAAATCCTCTTCCTGCCGGGTTGCCGGTGTTCTTCTTGTCCTGTTGACGATCTTGCCCGGCGCGGCGGCCCAGGCTCCGCTTCCCGGCAAGGCCTGGATAATTCCCATCCAAGGGGATATTGAGCCCTCTATGACGGCTTTCGTGCGGCGGGAGGTCAGGAAGGCCCAAAACGACGGGGCGGAATACATTGTCTTTGAGATTGACACCTTCGGCGGCCGGGTCGATTCGGCCCTGCAAATCACGTCGGCCATTATGTCGGTAAAGAAGGCCCGGACCATTGCCTGGGTGAACAACGGGGAAGCTTCCATGGGGGTAAGCTGGTCCGCCGGCGCCCTGATAGCCTTCTCCTGCAACGATATTTACATGGCCCCGGGGACTTCCATGGGGGCGGCGGCGCCGGTGACGGCCGGGCCGGGGGGAGTTATGGACGCCGCGGGGGAAAAGACCGTGTCGGCGGTCCGGTCCCAGATGGCGGCCCTAGCCGAGCGGAACGGCCACCCTGTGGGCATAGCCCTGGCAATGGTGGACCTGGACGTGGAACTCTGGGAAGCCCGGGAGAACGGCGAGACAAGGGTCCTCACCCTGGGGGATCTTGAGGCCCTTGAAGCCGGGGAGGCGGACGGAGAAGGGGTTGAGCGGGTCAGGGTGATTTCCCCGCCGGGGAAGCTCCTTTCCCTTACCGCCGGGGAGGCCAACCGCTACGGCCTTGCCGCGGGGCTGGCGGAGACCAGGGAAGCCCTCCTTGAGGCCATAGGCGCGGGCGGGTATCTCGGCGAAAGCGTTCCCGGCGCCGCCGATATGCTCATCTCCTTCCTCACCTCCGGCCCTGTCCAGGTTATACTCATCCTTTTGGGGCTGGTGATGGTCTTCCTCGAAATCCATACCCCCGGCTTCGGCATCCCGGGGGTGACGGCGATTGTTTCCTTCCTGGTGGTCTTCGGCTCCGGCATGATGCTCGGCCGGGTAGGTTCCCTGGAGATTGTGCTTTTTCTAGCCGGCCTGGTTCTGCTGGCGGTGGAACTCTTTGTCATCCCCGGCTTCGGGGTGGTGGGCATTTCGGGCTTCCTCCTCATCGGCCTTTCCCTGGTCTTTTCGATGCAGGATTTTGTCATCCCCCGTTTCGACTGGGAATGGACCCTCATGGGGAGGAATGTGGCGGTGGTTATCATTTCCCTCATCCTGTCGGTGGCGGGGATAGCGGTGATCGCCCTCCTGGGCCCCAAGACGAAGATCTTCGACCGGTTCACCCTCACGTCGCAGATCACCGGAACCGCCGGGGGCCGCTTTGAGGACGAAGAGGATTACGCCGCCCTGACCGGGAAGATTGGCACGGCCGATTCGGTTTTGCGGCCCTCGGGGAAGGCGGTGTTTGACGGCAAGGTGTATTCCGTTGAGGCCGACGGCGCCTTTATCGAAAGCGGAAAAGGTATTATAGTAACCCACGTCCGGGGTAACCGGATTATCGTAAAGCGGGTATAATTCAACTTGTATTTTATAGGAGACAGTAATGGAGTGGCTTATTTTTGCAGTAATCGGTTTTATCGCTTTGGTCTTTCTTATCCTCTTCTTCCGGTTTTTCGGGCTCTGGTTCAGGGCCCTGCTCTCGGGGGCCTATGTGGGGATGGGGAAGCTTATCGGCATGTGGCTGAGGCATGTTAACGCGGGGGTCATCGTCGATTCCCGGATCATGCTTACCAAGGCGGGGATACCGGTGGATTCGGACCAGTTGGAAACCCACTTCCTCGCCAGGGGGGACGTACTAAAGGTAAGCCGCGCCCTGGTGGCGGCCAACAAGGCCAACATACCCCTGCCGTTCCAGCGGGCCGCCGCCATCGACCTTGCCGGCCGGGACGTGCTGGAAGCGGTAAAGACCAGCGTCAACCCCAAGGTCATCGACTGCCCCGACACTACCAAGGGGAAGACCACGATTGACGCGGTTGCCAAAGACGGCATCCAGCTCCAGGTTAAGGCCAGGGTCACCGTGAGGGCGAACCTCGAGCGCCTCGTCGGGGGCGC
>JAISRW010000119.1 GCA_031273405.1 Treponema sp. | reverse complement strand
CGTTTTTATTGAGCCTGACGCGCGAAGCGCTAGCAGCCTGTTGCTCTTGTAGGTTTTCATGGCTTTTTTAGTTAAAAAAGCCATGAAAACCACGATAAATGGGCATGCTTTCGGAGTTTGTAAGGTAAATCGAACCGAAGGTTCACAACCGCCGATTAGGCGGTTTTTTGAGATTTTATGCGCGAAGCGCAACAAACTCCTAGCCGCGTTTTATTTCGGGCCGCCCCCTATTGGACGAGAGGGCTTACACCAGCCATTGTTGGCATAGAGGCGCCTGAGTATTACGTTTAGCAGCAACGGGCATAGACCGCTGGTTTCTCCGGCATGATTTCGCGTGCCGGTTTGAACCGCTTGAGCCGGAGGGCATTGGTCAGCACCGATACGGAACTCATGCTCATGGCGGCGGCGGCGAATATGGGGTTGAGGAGCGGCCCCCCCAGGAGGTAGAGCCCGCCGGCGGCTATGGGTATACCCAGGGTATTGTAGCCGAAGGCCCAGAACAGATTTTGCTTGATAGTGCGGATGGTCTGTTTGCTCAGATTGATAGCCGTCGGAACATCCATAAGGTCGCTGCGCATAAGCACAATATCAGCCGACTCCATAGCCACATCAGTGCCGCTCCCGATGGCGATGCCGATGTCCGCCTGCACCAGAGCCGGGGCGTCATTGATGCCGTCCCCGACCATCGCAACCCGGCGGCCTTCCTCCTGCAGCTTCTTTACTTCCCTGGACTTGTCTTGGGGCAGCACCTCCGAAAGGACCTTGTTGATCCCGGCCTGTCCGGCAATGGCGGCGGCGGTTTTCCTGTTGTCTCCGGTGATCATGACAACTTCGATTCCCATTTTGCGGAGCCTCTCGACAGCCTGCTTACTGCTTTTTTTAAGCACATCCGCTACCGCCACAATCCCCGCCGCCTTTCCGTCCAGAGCGACATACATCGGTGTTTTGCCTTCGCCGGCGAGCCTGTCGCTTTCGGCTTCCAACTCCGCCAGGGGAATGTTCCTTTCGTCCATGAGCTTCCTGTTCCCCGCCAGCACCGCAACGCCTTTTATCACCGCTTCAATGCCCCGGCCCGTGAGGGCCTTAAAACTGCCGGTGCTAAAGATTTCGAGCCCCCTGTTTTGCGCCCCCCGGACAATCGCCTGCCCCAGGGGATGCTCCGATCCTTTTTCCGCGGAGGCGGTCATCTGCAGAAGGTAATCTTTTTCTATCCCTGCCGCGGCTGCCACATCGGTGACTTCCGGCTTCCCTTCGGTGAGGGTTCCGGTTTTGTCAAATACAATCGTGTTGATTTTATGGGTGATTTCGAGGGCTTCCCCGCCTTTAATCAGGATGCCGTTTTCCGCCCCCTTGCCGGTTCCCACCATGATCGCCGTAGGCGTGGCAAGCCCCAGGGCGCAGGGGCAGGCGATGACCAGCACGGAAATAAAAATGGTCAGGGAGAATTCCAGCGCCGATTTTCCGGCAGGGAGCGTGACAATTCCCGCCGAGGCCGCCGCGAACCACCCAATCCCGGCAAGGACGGCGATCACGCAGACGATGGGAACAAAGTACCCTGACACAATGTCCGCCATCTGCGCGATAGGGGCCTTGGAACCCTGGGCGTCTTCCACCAGCTTGATGATTTGGGCCAGCGCCGTGTCGCTCCCGACCTTGGTTGCCTTAAACCGGATAAGGCCGTTGGCGTTGATGGTGGCGCCGTAGACCGGATCGCCGGGTTTCTTGTCCACCGGCATACTCTCCCCGGTCAGCATGGATTCGTCTATGGAAGTACCGCCTTCCGTTACCGTGCCGTCCACCGGAATCTTCGCCCCCGGCTTTACCACGATTATATCGCCGGGAAGAACTTCGTCTATGGGGATTTCTTTTTCCTCCCCTTTCTCTATGATAACCGCCGTTTTTGGGGCAAGCCCCATGAGCTTTTTGATAGCTTCGCTGGTGCGGCCCTTTGATACGGCTTCCAGAGTTTTCCCGAGCAGAATAAGCGCGATAATGACCCCGGCGGTTTCAAAATAAAGAGATTCTACAGCCCGAAAATTGCCTTTGTAAATCTGCCAAAGATTAAAGACGCTGTAAACCACCGCCGCCGTCGTCCCAATGGCGATAAGACTGTCCATGTTGGGGCTCCGGTGGAGGAGGTTTTTAAAACCCACCGTATAAAACCGGTATCCTGCGGCGATGATAGGGATTACCAGCGCCAATTCCGCCAGGGCGTAGAGGAAGGGGAAATTCATCGGCGCCAATGCCTTGGGGAAGGGTAGATCAAACCAGGTGATCATGGGAACCATGGCGATATAAAGCAGGGGCAGCCCAAGAGCGGCGGCAACAATAAATTTTGTCCTGAGGACTTTTATCGCTTTCTCCTTGCGCAATCTGTCTTCGTCTACCGCCTTATCCCTTGTTTCCAGGACTGTGTATCCGGCTTTTTCTACGGCTTCTTTTATTGCCGGCGTCCTGATCGCCGCCGGATCGTAAACTATCGTGGCTTTTTCTGTAGCCAAGTTTACCGACGCGGTTTCAATGCCTTCCAGTCTGCGGAGAGCCGTCTCGACACGCCGGGCGCAGACGGCGCAGGTCATTCCGCCTATGGCTAATGTTTGATTTTCCATGCTAAGTCCGCCTCCACCGGGAAAAAATAACCTTCGCTTCTTTCAGGAAATCCTTTGAAATGATAATGGCCGCGTCCGTTACCGTCTTGTTGGCCGCGGAAATCGGAACCGGGTTGCAGCCCCCGGAACGCACACCAACCTGGCTCATACGGAAGCGGTTGCCGCAGTTCTGGCACACCAGCACCGATCCCTGCTGTTTATAGAACCCCCGGCCTGAACCGTAGCAGACCTGGCAGGTATTAAACGCCGTCCTGATAGTTCCGTCCGGCGCTTTTACCGCTAAGACTTCGAGCCTGGTTCCTTCAATATCGACGGGGAAAAAAACCGCGTTCTCCGTAACTTCCGCAACGCGGATCACCAGGTCCTGGTTAGCAACCGGCGGCTTGACCACGTTTTGCTGACCTGTCTGGGCAGGCAAAAGACCGGCCATAAACATCATAACCGATGCCAAAACCTTATATTTCACGCAATGTCTTTTCATTTTAAACTCCTCGATTAAAATTAATGACCCCAAAAATTAATGCCCTCAAAATTAATGCCCTCAAAATTAATAAATCCAAAATCGATAAATCCAAAATCGATAAACACCATACCGGCGTCATTCTTCCGTGTCATTTTTCTTGCTCCGGCCCCGCAAAAGCAGGACAACCGCAATCGCGGCCGCCGGCACAAGGCAATGCCAATGGCTCAGCAAAAATTCCATTATTTCCTCCTTTACTATTTTATCGATAGAGCCTTTCCCAAAACAGGGGCTCTCCTGAAATCGAGGCTCTCCTGAAACCTAAGTTTTGGAAAACCCCCACCATTTTATAGCGGCATCTTAACGGCAGCATGAGTTTCCTCCCCCATAGGCCTGCTCAAAATAAGCGTCAGGATATATCAGGGTTTCATATTCCGCCGCTTCCGCCTTTATGGCTTCGATATCCGCCTCCTCCAGATTGTCCACTACCTTCACATAGCCGTAAAACACATTGTCGGCGGTGGAAAAATCAAAATCGCCGGCAGGGGTAAAACTGATTTCGTTATTCCCCTGGTTCATATCGAATTGGCTGTAATAAGCGGGGAAGATGAGTCTCCCGTTCCCCGGATCGAGGGAATCGTTATTGATAAGCCAGGACACGGGAAGCCCCTTCTGAACCACGATGATCGCCGGATCAATACCGTCATCGCGCAGGTTGGTTCTGACCGCCTGATAAGAACCGTCCCCGGCTATTTCCGCCAGCGCAACATTGTCGGCGGGAATGGTTACTCCCGCCGGAACCGGGGCCGTATCGCTTTCGCCCGGATCCGCCGCGGTTTGGCCTTCTTCTATCACCGTGATAGAGCCGCGGATCATCCCCATCCAGCAGGAATAAGAGAATTTGCCCGTCCTCGCGGGGGTGAATTCGATGACGTTTTCCCCCGGTTTAAACCGGTATTCAATGCCGTATTCCCGGATGATCATGCGGTTGTTGCACCCGTTAATGCTTCCCTGGGGAGCGTTGATTGTCCACTTCACCGGGAGCCCCTGCCGCACGGTAATCGCCGGATACCGCCCGGCGCTCAGGGTCGCGTTGACAATCTGAACGCCGTTTTCAATCACCGGCACAAAGGCCGCGGCGCTTGCCGTCCTGCCTGTCTTTGAAACGAAGGGGTTTATTGTGGCCGCGGCCCTGCCGGCAAAATCAAAGTTAAACCCCGAAAGGTTAAAACCGTAGCTCAACATGGTCATACCCATCACGGTTATGAGAATCGCCCCGCCCCGGGCAACCCGGCGGGCAAAGGCGCGTCCTTTGCCGCCGCTCAGCGCCGAACCCAGGGCCCCGATGCCGAACATCAGGGGGACTGTTCCCATGCTGAAAAGGAACATGGAAATCCCCCCGGCTAGAGGGCTTCCGGTGGAAAGGGCGTAAAGCTGCATGGCCTGCAAAGGGCCGCAGGGCATAAGAGCGTTGAGGAGGCCGATGAACAGCGGGTTCCTGCTCCCGGCCTTTTGCCCGTCGATTTTTCGGGTAAAAATTGCCGGCACAGGAAGGCTAAAACGGCGCAGGGCCGGGAAAATGCCGAGCATATTGATCCCCATGATCACCATGAAGAAACCGGCGGCAAGCTGCACCGCCCCCTGGAAGCGCCCCGACAGGGTTATCACCGAACCCAGGGCCCCGACGATAACTCCTACCGCCGTATAGGAAATGACCCGCCCGATATTGTAAAGGCCGGTGTTGTAAAAGATCGAAGGAAACGGCAGCTTCCCGCGTTTTTCCTCCGCCGGGGCAGCGGCGGCAGGGATGCATTGGGAGAGGTTAATCCCCCCGCACATGGCGGCACAGTGGACCGAGGTAACGAGGCCGATGACCAGCAGCATCCCGTAGCCCATTCCCGCCTCGGCGAGGGGGAAAGCGGATGCCAGGGCGTTAATCCCCAGTCCCTTTAACAGCCCATAGAGGGAGAGAATGATTACCAGGGTCCCGATAATCTCTAATACCGGCGTCCGCGTTTTGCCGTCTATAACCCGGTAATCCAGTTTCTCCACAGCCGCCGCGATCTCATTAAACGTGATCACCGAGGGGTTATAGGTAACCACCGCCGCCCCGGTAGTAAAATTTACCGAGGCGTCCTCAATACCCACGATACTTTTCAGCTTCTTTTCAATTCTGTTCCCGCAGCTTACACAGGTCATGCCGCCAATACGGAAGGAAGTTGATTTCAAATTTCTATTCATCAGGCTTTTCGCTCCTAAAGCGATCCAAACATACTATAGAATTATGTTTAAATTATGATTTTTTGAAAAAAAAAGCGGCCGGCCGGCCGTCTTTCCAATTTCCCTGGTTTCCGCTATCATGGAGCCATGAAATTTTCCCAAACTTTTATTCCCACCTTGCGGGAAGTGCCCGCCGACGCGGTGATCATAAGCCACCGTCTCATGTTCCGTTCCGGCATGATCCGGAAGCTTGCCAACGGCCTCTTTGCCTATCTGCCCCTGGGGCTCCGTTCCTTCAGGAAGGTGGAACAAATCATCAGGGAGGAGATGAACGCCATCGGTTCTCTGGAGATAAAGCCGACGGTGGTGGTGCCGGGGGAGTTGTGGAAGGAATCGGGCCGCTGGAAAACCATGGGCGAATCCCTGCTGAGGGTAAAGAACCGCCTGGGGGCGGACTTCGTGGTTTCCCCCACCGCCGAAGAGGCTTTTACCAGCCTGGTCCGGGACGAGCTTTCGAGCTACCGTCAGCTTCCCCTTTCGCTGTACCAGATAAATACCAAATACCGGGACGAGATACGCCCCCGTTACGGGGTGATGCGGGGCCGGGAGTTTGTGATGAAAGACGCCTACTCCTTCCACGCCGGCGACGAGAGCCTGGACAAAAGCTACCAGGACATGGGCCGGGCCTACAGGCGGATCTTCAAACGCTGTGGCCTCACGGTGATCCCCGTCCGCGCCGACTCCGGGGCCATGGGCGGGAGCGGGTCCGAGGAATTCATGGTGGAAAGCGAAGTGGGCGACAATACCCTCCTCCTTTGCAAAAGCTGCGACTACGCCGCCAATGTGGAAAAGGCCGAATGTAAACCGGACTATTCTCCCAGGATGTCCGCCGAAGCCGGAAAGGCCGCCGCCGCCGCCACCCCTCCCATCGAAAAGATCGATACCCCGGCAGTCAAGACCATAGAGGAACTCTGCGGCTTCCTCAAGACCCCCGCCGCTTCGTTCATCAAGACCCTCATCTATAAAGCGGTGAATGTTGAACTGGATCTTTCCAAAGCCCCCGGCTGCGGGGGGCTCAAAAAAAACAGGACCGCTCCTGAAGCGCCCGAGACCTATCCCGAAGCCTTTGTCGCCGCGGCCATCCGGGGGGATCTGGACGTGAACGAGGTAAAGCTCGCGGCGGCCCTTAAGGCCGGCGAGGTTGCCCTTGCCGCCGACGCCGACGTGACGCGGCTTACCGGGGCGCCTGTCGGCTTTGCCGGGCCGGTGGGTCTCAACGCCCTGCCGGTGATTGCGGACTTTACCGTAACGGCCATGGACGATGCGGTAACCGGCGCCCTGGAAAAGGATGTCCACTATAAGCACGCGGCCTACGGCCGGGATTTTAATCCCTGGATGGTCACCGACCTCAGGACGGTGAAGGCCGGCGACCGCTGCCCCCTCTGCGGCGGCGAACTCTACGAAAAGAAGGGCAACGAGCTTGGCCACATCTTCAAGCTGGGTTCCAAGTATACCAGGGCCATGAACGTTACCTACCTCGACGAAGCGGGCAAGAGCCGCATCCCCGTCATGGGCTGTTACGGCATCGGCCTTGACCGCACCCTGGCCTCGGTGATCGAAGAGCGCCACGACGACGACGGCATCATCTGGCCCGTAACGATAGCGCCCTATCATGTCATCATCATTCCCATTAAATACGAAGGAAAGATGAAGGAGGCGGCGGACGGCCTCGCTTCGGATCTTGAAAAGGCCGGCCTGGAGGTCCTGCTGGACGACCGGGACGAAAGGCCGGGGGTCAAATTCAAAGACGCCGACCTCATGGGCATACCCTGGCGGGTTGTGGTCGGCGACAAAAACCTCGCGGGAGAAAACCCCAAGGTTGAAGTAAAACGCCGGGGCGAAAAAGAGAACCGCCTCGTGGAATACGGCAGGGCGGCGGCGGAACTGGCGGAAAAAGTACAGACGGAGCTGGCGGAGATGAACGGATAGCAGCCTGTCGCGCTTGTGGATTTTTTTTACATATTCATGCAAAAAAATCCCACAGGCTGCTAGCAGCCGGCTTTATAGGCAGACCGCTAATAAGCGCCACCCAGGCTGTCCGCGTATTCGACCTCATAGCGCTTTAGCTGGGGGTTGTCGGGGGCCAGGGCCAGGGCCTGTTTAAGGTAGTAAACCGCCCGGCGCTCGTCCCGGCGGCGGTGGTAAATGTCGAACATGGCGATGAGGGCGTTAAGATTCCTGGGATCCTCGAAAAGGCTGGACCTGAGATCGTTCATCACCGAATCCTCGCTGGTACGGATCCTGCTGCGGAGATAAAAGTAGCGGCTTTTGAACGCCCCTCCCGCAAGCGACGAGAGGCGGCTTTCTATCATACGGTCGGCTTCGCCCTGGCGGCCCGTATCGATTAAAGCGGAAATATAAATGATCATCCCCTCTTCGTTAGAAGAGTCCCTTTCGTAGAGTTCCCGGGCATAGGAAAGGGCCGCCGCATTGTTCCCCTGGCCGTGTTCTACCGTATAGGCGCTGGAAAGATCCTGGGCGGAACGGCGTTCCTCCAAAAGGCGGCGGAGATAGGGCTGGGCTTCCCGCCAGGATTCGCGGCGGACGGCGTCCTGGAGGGCCAGGCTAACCACCATGAGAGAGGAATTGGGAGCCTCCAGAAGGCGCCGGAGCAGTTCCCGGCCTTCGCTCTGATCTTCCGGCCGGGGAGATTCCATCAGGAGCCGGGCGGCATAGACCGAGGCTTCTTCGTTGGGGATGCCCCGCAGCAGGGACCGGAGGTAGTTCAGGGCGGCGTCCCGGTTATGATAGCCTTCGGCCTGGATCCGGGCACGGAGAAAAAGGTAGAGGGGATTAGCCGGGTTAATCGAGGCGTAGATATCCAGGGGAGCCTGGGCCTGGAGGTATTGGCCCTGTTCCACCAGGACATGGGCCCTCATGAGTATAAAGTCCCCGTCCCTGCTGTCCCGCTGGAGTATTTCGGCGATGGCTTGTTCGGCCCTGGACCAGTCCCGGTTGTTATACCAGCCCATGGCCATCTGGCGCTTGATCTGCAAATTGTCGGGAAACCGTATTACCAGGTCCTGGAGGATTGCTAACGATTCCTGCTTTTCCCCCCGGCTGTCCAAAACCCTGGCGCGGGCCAGGGCCGCGGGATAGCATTCGGAAGAAATCTGCCAGGTCCGGGTATATTGGGAAAGAGCCTCTTCCAAACGCCTGCCCCGTTCAAAGGCAATGCCCATAAAGTAGGGGGCCAGCACGGATCTGCCGTTCAGTTCCACGGCTTTTTCAAGATCCGGCAGGGCCGAAAGCAGCCTTTCCCCTGGAGCGTTCCGCCCGCCCGCTTCGGAATAGAAAGCCAGAAAAGGAAGCACGTATTCAAGATAATCCTGAGACCCTGCCTGGGGAGGGGTATACACCCCTCTTTCGGCCTCCCTGAGTATTCTGGCATAGCTATGGGTCTGGGGCGGGTCCTGGGGCGGAAACTGGGCCCTGACGCCCGGATAAATCGACTTCAGAAGAGCCGTAATACAGGCCGTCATGATCCGGCCGAATTCGGTAGAACCCAGTTCCCTGGAGCGAATAAGATCCAGGGCCCTGAGAAGCGAAGAAGGCGACCCGTTTTCCGTCAGGGACCGGATCTCCTCCGCAACGCCCCCCCCTCCCGAGGGACGGACCGGCGGCGGCTCGATGCTCGGAGGAGGCTGGGCAGGCAGGGGGGTTTCCGGAGAGGGAGAACTCCCGCAGGCCGGGAAAAAAACCGGGAGAAAAAACAGAAAAAATAGAAAAATCAGAAAAAAAAAGCCCGCCGACTTGAACCGTCCGGGCGGCAGGTTTGGAGAAAGATGCCGGAATTTCACGTTTGTGACTTTCCCTGCTTTTCACCGGAAACAGGAGAATTGATTTTAGTTCCCAGGGAAATCAAAATCAGGATAAGGCCGCAAAGGACAAAAAGAAGAGGCCACCATTCAAGGATAAAATGGGAAAAAGAAAAAGGGACCAGGTTAAAAGAAAAAAACAGCAGCACACAGCCCAGAATCACAAAGGCGCAGGAAGGCACAAAAAAACGGCTGCTGAAACCGCCGTACTTGCGCCAGCCGGCAGGCACGAGGGCCAGGCCGGAAAAGACTGAGAGAAGGGGCCAAGCCTGGGAGAACGAGACGGGGATAATCCGTATGGCCTGGAGAAAAAGGAAAATCCCTCCCATAAGGAAGAAGGCGGCGGCAAAAAGATACGTAGAACGCTTATTCAGTTTTATGGCAAAAACCGCGCAGCCGGCGCCAAAGAGAACAAACAAGAAAGCAGCCATGACCGAAACACGGGAGCTGCCTTCCAGAGAACCTAAAAGAAAAACAGCCCCCAGAAACATTAACAAAAGGCCGATAATAAAAGAAAGCCGCGCTGCTATCCGGCGGGTTAACTCTGAGTACATATCATAGAGTATAATCATTCAAAGGTTCTCTTGCCAATGGGCAGAGAGCATGATAGGATCAAAAAATATGGAGAAGGGGAAAACAAAAGGGATTTTCGGCCTTTGCTGGGCTGTTCTGGTTCCGGCGATATTCTTTTTAGCCTGCGGGGAGGTCCTGCGCGGCGGGAACCCGGTAAAAATCGATCCCTATTATATAACGGGAACCAAAAAAAACAGGGAAGATCTGCGGAGCCTTTTCAGCCTTCTTTCCCCGGACGGCGGTGGGGAAGAACAGTTCGCGGTAACCAGGGAGATCGCGAACAATTATATACGCCGGAAAGAATATTCCAGGCTTGTCAATTTTCTCACTTCCCGGATCAGCCGGAATCCCGACAATCCTTACAATTCCTATTATTTCTTTATGGCAGCCTATAGTTATATGGAGCGGGAAGCCTTTCCCGCGGCGGCCCTGTATTTCGATCGCATCATAAAAAATTACCCCGATTTAACCATTCTGGGCCAGTCGATTCACCTGGCATGCCTGAATCAACTCATTAGCCTGACGGATAATCCTGAACAACTGGTCTGGTACTACGAGGAACTTATTTCCCGGTTTTCAGATCAGATTAATTTGGGGGCAAGCTACTTTATGCTGGCCCAGGCCTATGAGCGGATCGGGGAATGGAACAGCGCCATCCGGGCCTATACCCAGTACAAGCAGTCCTACCTAGGGACGGTGGTCCCCGGCTTCCCCAATGCCGACGCATACGCCCAGCAACTGGTGGATTTTAACAATTCTTCAAAAAACTGGACCTTCGAAAGCCTCCCGGCCCTGGTAAGCGCCATTACCAATACTCTGGACTCGGGCTCCAGCGCCCGGCTGGAGCAATACCGGGCAAAGGTGAATTTTTTCGCCCGTTCCTGGGGGCAGGAAGCTACCGACGAGGCCAGAGGCATGGCAGACTTCAATCTTTCGGATTTTATGCGGGGCAGCCGGATTCGTTATGCCGGCGAATTGGACGCCGGATCCAACGCCAACGAGGCCTACCTCAGAACCTGGGGCTGGTCCCAGTATATTTCTACATGGTATCTTTATTTTCGAAAAATCTATTTCCCTTCGGATCCCGAAATCCACGGCCGCTGGGAATGGGCGGGAGTTTATTACGGTGAAAAATTTTAGCCTCGCGGTATTCGTGTTCTTTGCGGTCTTTTGCTTAATCCCCGGCCTTGGGGCCGCCGGAGAAACCCTGATCGTCCAGGAAAACGAAGAATATCTCCCCGGCCGGGCGGAGCCTTCCCGGCCCCAGAGGGTCCGCCTCGCTCCCGGGCCGGATCATCCCGCCGGCCGGGGCGATCTCCCTCCATCTTCGGCCTCCGGGGGCGAAGAAGCCTTTTTCCGGAACCCTCTTTCCCTGTTAAGCCCCGGTTCCCTGGAAAAAAGCCTTACCCGGCATTATATCCGGCAGTATTCAAGCCCCCAGGGTCTGGCCTGGCTGAGGGCGGTGATGGACCGGGCAGGCCCTTACATGGCTTTTATACAGCGGGAGATCGAAGAAAGGGGGTTGCCTCCCGAACTCGTCTATCTGCCGGTAATCGAGTCCCAGTTTCTGGCCTCCGCCCTGAGCAGATCCGGAGCGGCGGGGCTTTGGCAGTTCATGAAAAACAGCATCGGGCCCTTTGATATGAAGGTCAATGACTGGATAGACGAACGGCGGGATTTTTGGAAATCCACCCAGGGAGCCCTCAGAAAGCTGGAAGAAAACTACAAATATCTGGGCGATTGGCCTCTCGCCCTGGCCGCCTACAACGCGGGCCTGGGGGCGGTGAACCGCACCATCAAGAGCAGCGGAATCCGGGACTACTGGCTCCTCTCGGAAAAAAAGCTCTTCAAAAGCGAAACCGTCCACTATGTGCCCAAACTCCTGGCGGCGGCCCATATACTCTCCAACCCCCGGCGTTTCGGCCTCCTTCCCCTCTGGCCCGAGGACCCCCGGTGGGTCAGGGTAACGGCGGAACGTTCCGCGGATTTGAACATCCTGGCCGCCGAGGCCGGGGTGGACGCGGAAATCCTGAAAAGCGCCAACCGGGAGCTCACCTTCAACGTTATCCCGCCTGGGGGAAACTATTACCTCAAAGTCAGGGGCGCCGACGCGGAAAAGATAACAGCCGTTCTGGCCCGGAAGGATCTCCAGCTTGTGAAGCACTATTTCCATACGATCAGTTCCGGGGATACCCTTCTGGCCCTGGCAAACCACTACGGGATAAAGGTGAACCAGATCCTGGACGCCAATCCCGGCATCCGGGCGGAATACCTCAGAATAGGGGCCCGGCTCTTCATCCCGGTGTTCAAGGAAACCGGACCCTACAGGCGGCCCACAGCCCGGACCGAAGGCCTGGCTTTTGAAGGGAACCACCTGGTCAAAACCGGGGAAACCCTCTGGTCCATAGCCATGGCATACGATGTGGACCCCGAAGTTCTGGCCGGGGTTAACGGGATGGGTTTAAATGATATTCTGCGTGAGGGAAGAAACCTTAAAACGCCGATAAAATAAAAATGAAGAGGATGTTTTTTCTTCTGCTGGCCCTTGCCTCAAGTTTCCCCGCCCGGGCCCAGAGTCCGGGGACGGCACATATCGGCCTCTCCGGTTCGCTGGAATGGGAACGGGGCGAAATAAACGCCGCCTTGAGCCTCAATCTTAAGTCCGCCGGAATCGCCCTCCCCGCGGGGCGGTTCCGGGGGGAGGAAATCCTGGCTCGGGAATATTCCCCGATCTTAAGGTCCTGCGTCCTCTCCCTCCAGGTGGATTCGGCCTCCAGGATAGAAGATTATATACGCCGGGGAGAACTGGATCTGAGCGCCCTGGACAGGGTGTTCACGGAGGCGCAAAAAACAGCCCCCAGCCTTTCGGCGGATTTGGCCTTTATCACCGGCCGCTATACCCTGAGCTTAAGGGCCATAAGCTCCCTGCTGGCCCGGTTCCGCAGGACCATGGATATTCCCCGGCCTCTTATCCCCTCCCCGGCCGCCGATTATACCGGGGTCATTATTATCGCCGACGGAGAACTGCCGATCCACGGGAAAAATAGTTCCGCCCTGGTCCGGCCCTGTCTTTTCCCCAAAATCCGGGACACCGATACCCAGGAGATCTATAGCCGGAACATGCTGGAGCCTCCGGGTCCCGGCGGATTCTCCATGGTCCGGTACGCCGTAGCGGAAAACATCTTCCGCCCAACCCCTTCCGGCCTTGAGGGGGAGCTTGCCGAACTTGCCGGCCCCAACCCCCTGAGGATTTTTGCCCGGGGAGTGTTCGGCGCCTGCCCGACAGACCCTATAATCGACAAGGAAGACGCCCTCAAAATAATCTCCGGCGAAAACAACCGCCGCCTCCTCCGGGAAGGCAGGGTCGTCTTTATCCTGAACGGGGACGTCCTGAAGCGTCCGCTGGCGCCCGGCGGATTGGGCGAATAACCAAACTTGGCCCACAAATCGATGATTGATTCAGAGAAAAGGGTTTAATACCCCGCCCCTTGGGCTAAACTTGACCCATAACTCTATGATTGATTACATGTTTCAGGAATTTCTAACCGCAAAGTCGAAGAAGGAAGCCAAAAAGGCGTTTTGATACAAAAACTTATGCGACTGCGAACCATCGAACCATCGAACCGAAGGTTCGCGGTTCGTCAGACCTACGGTCTGCTTCGACTTGGCGGTTAGGTTCTTCTTCGTAAATATTACGGTTTTGAGGGGATTTCAGAAGTTGAAAAAGTAAGTGCTGTTGCTCTGTTAAATAAGCTGGACTTTTTTTGATTTTGGTGATATATATTCAAATGAAGCCCTTTGTCTGAAATAAAGGACTAAAAAAATACGAGGAGTATTATATGAAAAAAGCTTTAGTTACAGGTTTGGTATTGCTTTTGACCCTTTTCGCCGCAGGCTGCGGTTCGGCGCCGGCTGCCGCTCCTCAGGCGGTTTCGGATCCTAACATGCCGCCATGGATCAACGAACAGGCCCCGGAAGACATGCTTTGGGGCATCGGTGTTTCCAGTAATGCCGCAATGTCTTTGAGACTGACCATGGCCGACTCCGATGCCCGGGCCGACATTGCCCGCCAGCTTCAGACCTTAGCCCAGGGCATGGTCACCAATTACCAGCGGGAAGCCGGCGGCATAGACAATACCGCGGCCTTGGGATTCCAGGAATCCATTAGCCGCCAACTGGCCCAGGCTACCCTCCAGGGGGCCGTGAGGGACATAAGCTGGACCACCCCGGATAATAAAACCCTTTGGGTCCGGGTAAAGATGACCAAGGCCGACGCGTCCAAATCCGTTGCATCCGAAGTAAACAAGGTCGTGGAAAGCGAAGCTTCCCGGTATGCGGAATTCAAGGCCATGGACGCCCAAAAAATGATGGAAGCGGGGCTGGATAAATACAGTTCCCAGCCCGAGCCGTTAATAAAATAACGGTATCCGTGGATCGATTGGGCCCCCCCTTCCGGTTCGTGTTTGCGCGGGCCGGAAGCCTGTTTCTTGCGGGCTTATTGTTCAGCCTTTTTCCCCTTTTTTGCGGCTGCCAAACCCGGCCTCCCCTTGGGGTGTCTCTCCCCGGGGATGAGTCCCAAAACCGCATCAGCACATTCCCCGAGAACGGCCGGCTTGTTTTTACCGGTGTCGCGGGTATCCGCAGCCGCCTGGAAGAATCCGTTAATCTGGCTCTGGAAGAGGCGGCAAAAAAGGTTTCTATCTTTGAGCGCGTGGAAGGGACAATAAGCTCCTATTCCAATTTGGGCGGCGGTTTGCTGGATTACCGTTCAAAAACAACAAGTTCGGTGAGTTATAACCAAAATTTTAAAGATTACATAGAAAAACTTGAATATGATCCGGATACCGATGTTTTCCGGAATGAAAACGCGATTTTTGTCAAAGTCCGCTGCCGGGGCAGCCTGCTCCTGTATGATCACCCCCTGCCCGCCGGTTCGGACGGGAAACCCGCCTGGGTGGATAATCCGCCGGAGCTGATTTCGGGCTATGCCGCGGGAGTAGGTTACGCAGGCCGCCGGGGCGCCCACCGGGACACGGTTATCGCGTCTTACGAGAACGCCGCCCTGGCAATAATACAGAGCCAAAGCTCAAGGGCCTGGAGTAGCAGCGAAAATTCCCGGGGTTCCGGGTTTCTGGATTATTCGGCGGTGAGCAAAAGGGGAACAAGGGCCGGCGGGGTTTTAACCGGGTTTTATGTGCTGGAAATATGGATCGATCCGCTTACCAAAGCGGTCTGGACCCTGGCGATTGCCCGGCTTGGGTGAGAACTTTTGCTACTTGAGCCTGTCCCAAAACTAATTAACGGTGCGCTAAAAGCGCACGGTTTTGGGACAGGCTCTTGGAAAAAGCGGCCAGCAGCCCGCTTTTTCCCCTAAATTTAAGGTTGCTTCCCCAAAACTGAAGTTTTGGAAAAGCATCACTTTAAAATACTTTGTTGATGATATATGATCTAGATAAATTAAATGATGCAGTCTCAAAATGTCGGGTTTTGGAACCTCGGCTTTGAATGTCAAATACTTAATATTAGGAAGGTTTAGTATGAAAAAATTTACAGTCTTTGCGGTTTTGCTCCCGGCGCTGATCGTTTTTTCCGCCTGTTCGTCCACCCCCAAGGTAAGCCGCATCGACGCGGATACGGTAGTGGATTTGAGCGGGCGCTGGAACGACAGCGATATTCGTCTGGTTTGCGCCAGCCTCATCAACGATTGCCTCAATTCTCCCCGGGTCGCCCAGTATATCCAGCAGTTCGGCGGCCAAAACGGGGGGGATCTGCCGGCCTGTCTCGTCGGTTCCTTCAAGAACGATTCCAGCGAGCATATCGATACTTCCATCATTTCCAGATCCATGGAAGTCGCCATCGTGAACAGCGGCAAGCTTGATTTTGTCGCCGGCGGGGATACAAGGGAAGAACTCAGAACGGAAAGGCAGGATCAGCAGACCAACGCCAGCGAAGAGACCGCCTCGGCCCTGGGCAAGGAAACCGGCGCTAATCTTCTGCTTACGGGTTCGGTGAAATCCAGCGTGGACCAGGCGGGTGGTACCGCGGTCCGCTCTTACTTTGTCTACGCCGAGCTTACCAATATTCAGACCAATACAAGGCTGTGGATGGGCGAAAACAGCGAAATAAAAAAGGTTATTTCCAGGTCCGGTTACAGGCCCTAAGCGCCGGCCGGCAGCCAGGAGCCCGTTAATCGGACCGAAAGTCCGCGGCTCCAAGGAGTAAAGGTGGGATGAACTTTCTAAAGTCCGCAATTTCAGCCGTTTTGTCGGCCTTTCTTGTTCTTTCCTGCGCCGGCGGCGGTGCTGTATACGGAGAAATTGACCCGGCCATGGAGGCGGCCGCTTTTTCCCAGCCTTTCATTTCTCCCGCCCAGGGGGGATCCAAAAAGCCGGTTTATACCAATCGGGAAGCCGTTCTCTTTCATCTTGATCAGGGAATGATAGGCCATTATGCCGGATTCTGGGAGGAATCCTCCCGGGATCTGGAAACCGGCGAGCGGCTGATTGAGGACGCTTTTACCAAAAGTCTCAGCCAGGCGATAGCTTCTTATATTGTAAACGATACTGTCAAAGATTATCCCGGCGAAGATTACGAAGATCTCTACATCAATGTCTTCAATTCCCTTAATTATTATCACCGCGGCGATCTTGAAGGCGCCCTGGTAGAAATCCGGCGGCTCAACGAAAAGCTGCTTTACCTGTCGGATAAGTATGAAACCGCCAAATCCAAGGTGCTGGATTCCCGCAGCGAATTGAGCTCGACCGCTTATGCCAGGGAGGCCAGCAGTTTTTCCAATTCCGCCCTGGCCCGGTATCTGGGGGTTCTTTTTTACCGCGGCAACGGTTCGGCCGACGACGCCCGGATCGATATGGAAGAGCTGAAAGCCGCCTACGAGCTTGCCCCGGAGGTATACGCCAACCCTCTGCCCTCTTCTCTGGAGGATGAGCTTGCCATATCCCGGGGGCTGGGGCGGCTCAATGTGATAGCCTTTACCGGTTTATCTCCCATAAAAAGCGAGGAAAACATAGTTATCCCCCTCCCTTATCCCGCGCCGAACAATTTTGCCAGAGTTGCCCTTCCCAAGATGATTGATCGTCCCTCAATGGTACGAGCCGTCGAAATAGTGCTGGACGGCGGGGAAAGCTTTGAACTTGAAGTGATTGAAAACATGAGCGCCGTTGCCAGGGAAACCTTTAAGTCAAGGCATTCGCTGGTTGTTTTAAAATCCGTCGCCCGGGCCATTATCAAGGCTACGACCAGCGCTGGCCTTGCCGGTGCGGCGGAAGATAGGGTGGAAGGCCTGGGCGCCCTCATCGGGCTTTTGGGCAAGGTTGCCTCCGAAGCGACCGAAAAGGCCGATACCAGGACATCCTGGTATTTTCCCGCCTGCGCCTTTGTGGGGGGAATAAACCTGGAACCGGGGATCTATTCGGTGACAATAAATTATTACGGGGCCGACGGTTTGATAGGAACCGATCGCCGGGAAAACCTTTTGGTTCGTGAAAACAATCTCAATTTAACGGAGTTTATATGCCTAAAATAATATCAATGATTTTAGCTTTTCTTTTGACCTTCGCCCTCTTTGGATGCGCCTCGACGGACGGAGCTTCAACAGGCGCCGACTCTTCCGCGGACGAAGCCGCATCCGCGGTCGAAGAGGCTATGGCGGCCATGGACGCCGCCGCCAGGGGGGAACCCCTGTCAAGACCCGCCGCTGCGGAGCCTTCGGGCAGCGGGTCTCCGGCAGCCCAGCCTCCGGCCCAGGGGAACAGGGGGAAGCCGGCCTGGGTGGACACCCCCGGTTTGGTCTACGACAGCCGGCGCTATGTGGCGGCCGTAGGCTTTGGCCCCCTGCGGGAGCAGGCCGAGCGGAACGCCCTGGCCAGTTTGACGGCTGTTTTTGGCCAGTCAATCCAGGCGGAAATGAAAAGCGTTGCCGTCTATTCCGAAGCCGTAAAGAGCGGCGCCATCAAAGTGTCGGAAGATGTTTCGGTTCAGCAGGCTATCAGCACTTCCGCAGAGATGGACAGCCTCTTGGGCGCCGAGATCGCCGATGTCTGGTATGACGGCGGCAGCGTCTATTACGCCGCCGCCGTGATGGAAAAGGAAAAAACAGCGGTGCTCTACGCCGATCTTATCCGGACCAATTTGAGGATCATAACGGATCTGACCACCATGAGCGCGGGGGAAAAAAATTCCCTTAACGGATATTCCCGGTATCAGTTGGCGGCCGCCATCGCGGATGCCAGCCGCCTTTACGCCAATGTGCTTACCTATGTAGGGAATACCACGGACATCAATCCCGGAACCATGAAGAAAGGCGACGAGTACCGGCTCGAAGCGGCAGGGATAGTCAGGAATATCCCCATAGGGGTAACGGTTTCAGGAGATCGCTCTGATCGTATAAAGAACGCTTTTACCCGGGCCCTGGGCAAAGCCGGCTTCCGGACCGGCGGCGCCGGTCAGCGCTACGTGCTTGAGGCGAACCTTGCCCTTGCGCCTACGGATTTGCCGGCTCAGTCGAATAAATTTGTCCGGTTTACGGTAGACGCCAATTTGACGGATACAGCCGAAGGGAACAGCGTCCTTCTCCCCTTTAACGTGTCGGGAAGGGAAGGCCATGTCAACATACCGGAAGCGGAAAACCGGGCTTTAACGGAAGCCGCGAAAAGGATAGAAGAAGATTACGCTCCCGTTCTTTTAGACTACCTGGAGGAACTGCTCCCGCGCCGCTAG
>JAISRW010000114.1 GCA_031273405.1 Treponema sp. | reverse complement strand
CTTTGGCATATAGTCGGTGTATGCGGGCAACCAGGGCACTCATCCATTTGGACAACTTTGTTAAGAACCTGGAGGCCGCCGCGAAACGGGCGGGGCCGAACGCTTCTGTCTGCGCACCGGTAAAGGCCGACGCCTACGGCCACGGGGCGCTTCCCATAGCCGGGGCCGCCCTGGAGGCCGGCGCCGCCTGCCTCGCGGTGGCCGCGATAAACGAGGCGGCCCAACTCAGGCAGGGGGGGATAAAGGCGCCTATTCTGCTTTTGTCCCAGGCCCTGCCGGAAGAAATGGAAGAGCTTGTATCCCTGGATCTTATTCCCCTGGCCGGTGACCGGGAGGCCCTGGAAGTCCTGGCGGCGGCGGCCCGGGGAAGGAGAAAAAGGCTGACGGTTCACCTCAAGGTGGATACCGGCATGGGCCGCATGGGCTGCCGCCCCGAAGAGGCCCCGGAGCTTGCCTCTTTCATCGTTTCCAGCGGGACTCTTGTCCTGGGCGGCATGGCCACCCATCTGGCGGTATCCGATTCGCTTAGCCCTGAGGACATCGGCTATACCAAAAAACAGCTTGCCCGTTTCCGGGAGGCCGCCGCCGCGGTCAAGGCCGCGGGGATAGAAAGCGGCATCCTGCACGCCGCCAATTCCGGCGCCCTCTGTTTCCACGAGGACGCTTTCTTCGACATGGTCCGCCCGGGGATTTTCCTCTACGGCTATTCCCCCGCCGGAGGGCTGGCGGGAGGGCTTTCCGCCGTGCCGGTGATGGAGCTGAGGACGGCAGTGGTTTTCATAAAAAAGCTGCGCCGGGGAGAGGCGGTTTCCTACGGCCGCACCTGGACCGCCCCGGAAGACACCTTTATCGCCACCCTCCCGGCCGGTTATGCCGACGGCATCCCCCGGCTCTTGAGCGGCCGCCACCGGGTATATATAGGGGGCAGGCCCTATCCCCTGGTTGGCCGGGTCTGCATGGACCAGTGCATGGCGGACCTGGGGCCCGAAAGCGGCGTAAGGCGCTGGGACGAGGCGGTCGTCTTTGGCCCCGCCGCGGAAACCGCCGCGGATATAGCCGCGAAAATCGGCACCATCCCCTATGAGATCACCTGCAATATCAGCAAACGGGTTCCCCGGGTCTATGTGCCATAAACGCCGATGCCCTGGTATGCGCGGTCCTTGACAGGAAGCTCACAGCTTCATACTATTAAAATATGGCAGAAGCTGATTTTTTCACAGACGCTGATTTTGCGCAATACCGTACTCTTATCTATAACGAAAGCGGTATTCACTTTACTTCAACCAACCGGTCCATCCTGGAATCCCGGCTGAAAGAGCGGCTTCGCGAAAAGGGCGTGGGTTCGGTGAAAGCCTATTTTGCCGCTATTTCAAAAGACCAGGGGGAACTAAAAAGCTTCCTCGATTCCATCACCACCAACCTGACCAGATTTTTCCGCAACCAGGCCCATTTTGACGCTTTAGAGCATTTCGTGGTGCCGGAACTCCTCAAGATCAAAAAGAGCGGCGGCAATAATACCATAAAATTCTGGAGCGCAGGTTGTTCCACCGGCGAAGAACCCTATACCATCGCCATGCTCATGAGCGAAATTCTGCCGCCGCCCTGGAAATTCGAGATTGTGGCCAGCGATATCAGCCTTAAATGCCTCATGACCGCCAAAGAAGGCTTTTACGCCGACAGCAGGATCACCGGAATTCCCGATAGCTATCTCAAAAAGTACTTTGACAAAGTGGAGGGGGGCTATAAAGCCCGTCAGAATATTATGTCTAAAATCCGCTTTGACTACCATAATTTAAAAAACGATTCAGGGCTTCGCAGCCTGGACATTGTTTTCTGCCGGAACGTGATCATCTATTTTGACGAAGCCGCCCAGACGGCGGTCATTAATCGTTTCTGGGATTCTATGGCTCCCAAGTCCTTCATGTTCATCGGTCATTCTGAATCCCTTTTCGGCATGAATACCAAGTTCGAATTTGTAAAAACCCAATGGGCGACCCTGTACCGTAAATTTGTATAATGGAGACGGATTGTGTCAGATGAAATTTCGGTTCTAATTGTTGACGATTCGGCTTTGATGCGGAATCTTATCGGGAGGATGGTGGAGGATACTCCTGGGCTGACCATAGCCGACAAAGCCATGAACGGCCTGTTTGCCCTCCAAAAAATTCCCCGGGTAAATCCCGATGTAATCTGTCTGGATCTGGAAATGCCCGAGATGAACGGCATCGAATTCCTCAAAGAACGAAAAAAGCAGGGGATAAGGATCCCTGTGGTCATCCTCTCCTCCATAGCGGCCAGGGGGGCGGAAATCACCATGGAAGCCCTCGCCCTGGGGGCCAGCGATTTTATTCAGAAGCCTTCGGGTTCGATTTCCGAGGATATCCATACTGTCCGGGACAGTTTGGTGGGAATGCTGCTGGGTTACGGCGGGGCCTACCGCCGGTCCCAGGGCAGGAAGATCCTGGCTCCTTCGGAATACGGGAAAAAACCCGAACATACGAGCCCGGACCTGAACGCCCTTTTCCATCTGAGCGGGGCTCCCCCGGCCGTGCCGGCCCAGCCGCCGGCCCAGATACGGAAGCCGGCCAAAACCGAAATCATAGCCATCGGTATTTCTACCGGCGGGCCCGACGCCCTGCGGACGGTTTTTGCCAGTCTGGACAAAGACCTCAAGACCCCCATCGTAGTGGTTCAGCACATGCCTCCGGGGTTTACCAACGAATTTGCCAAAAGCCTGGACAGGATTTGCCCCCTGGATGTAAAAGAAGCCGAAGAAGGGGATTCAATCATTTCAGGCCGCATACTCATCGCCCAGGGCAACAAGCATATAGAAGTCGAAAAAAAGGCGGCCGGAGGGATAGTGCATCTTTCCGATTCCCCCCATGTTTCGGGTCACCGGCCCTCGGCGGACGTGCTTTTTGCCTCTGTAGCCCTGAACTACCAGAACCACGCCTTGGGGGTCATCATGACCGGAATGGGACGGGACGGCGCCCAGCAGTTGGGGACCATCTACAAGGAAGGGGGCGTCACTATAGGCCAGGACGAAGCGTCCGCCGTGGTCTACGGCATGCCCCGGGTCGCTTGGGAACTGGGCCATGTGATGGAGCAGGTTTCCCTGGACAAAATGGCCCGCCGGATCTGCGACGTAGCAAAAACCACCCGGTAGTGTTTTATCGGGAACATTCAATATAATAACCACGGACCTCACAGACAAAAACGGAAATTTCAAACAAAAGTCCCTGTTGTCCGTGGTTAAAAATTCTTCTGAACTGACCGTATACTAAGGCGTAAGGCCGCCGATTACCTGGAGCCGGCCGTCCAATGCGGGGGTGATAACGCCGCCCTGGGCCTTGATGTACTCGCCTACCACATAGGAGAGGAGGAGGCTCGTATTGAAGGGGTCCTGGGCCTTCTTCATCACCACGTAACCGTCGCCGCCGCCGAGGATGTAATCGTTGGTGCAGAAGCGGTAGGTCCTGTTGGGGTCTACCGGGGCGCCGCCTATGGTAAGATCCTTTATCACGCCGTTCCCCTGGGTCTTGTCGATGGTATACCGCACCTCTTTGGAGAACTGGGGGAATCCCCCGGCGCCCTGCGGGATGGTAGCGATAAAATCGAAAAGTTCCAGAATTTCCGAACCCTTGAGGGTTATGATATAAAGGTAGTTCTCAAAGGGCAGAATGGTGAGGATCTTCTCTTGGGTGATGTCGCCCTGGGGGAGTTCGGCCCGGATGTTCCCGCCGTTGTGGAAGGCGAAGTCGACGGACTGGTTATACACGGTCTTGAAGTACCACACATTGGCGTCGGTGATCATGTTCCCCAGAGCGGTTTCTTGGTAGCGGGTAAGCCTGTTGCCAAAGACAAAGGTTTCCGCCGCTTGGCCTACCACTTCCCTGAGGCTCTTGTTGGCTTCCTCAATGAAGGGCGCCAGCATTTTTACGACTTCCGGCTCCGGGGCGATTTCTACGGGGGCCCAGTCGAAGCTTACCAGCTTCCCGTTCTGGACGGAGAGCCTGCCGTGGCCCACGTATTTTCCCCATTCGTTGGCGGAGACGATGTAGGTATTCCCCACCTTGACGGGTTTTGCCATATAGCTGTGGGAATGGCCGTCCACGATGATGTCGATGCCGGGAACCGCCGCGGCCAGCTCGGGGGAGATGACGTGATCCGGCGCTTCCTTTATGTCCCCGATGTGGGTAATCCCGATGACAATATCTACCTTTTCCCGGTTCCGCAGTATGTTCACCGCATCCCTGGCAGCGTCAATCTCGTTGATAAAGGTAAGGCTCTTGTCGGGGCTGGCGATGATCTTGGTCCTCAGGGTGGTGATGCCGAAGATCCCCACCGTAAAGCCGTCGTACTTCTTGATGAGATACTGGTTCCCGCCCAGAAACCTGCCGTCCGCGGTCTTGATATTGGAAGATACAAAGGGAAATTTCGCCTGGCCTATCTGTTTGTCAAGTTTGGCCTGGGTACCGTCAAATTCGTGGTTCCCGAAGGTGGCCACATCGTAGCCCATCATGTTATAGCCCAGAATATCGGGCTCCGCGGCGAACATGTTGGAAAGGGCGCTGCCGGTGTTAAAATCGCCGGCGTCCAGAAGCAGGACCTGGCTGTTGACGGCCTTTACCGCCTTGATATAGGCCGCCACTTCCGCCAGCCCGCCCCTACCGCCGTTGGGCAAGATTGCCCCGTGGTGGTCGTTGGTGTGGAGCAGGGTCAGCTCATAGGTCTTCCCCAGCCCGCCACTGTCCCGCGCCGGTTCGGCAAAAGCGGAAAAAAGCGCCAAAGGCAGCAATACCGCAAGGGACACAAGTTTGAAAACATTTTTCATTCTTTTCCTCCTGAATAAAAATCGACAAATCCCGCCTGGAACAGCGGAATATTCAACCTTGAGGCAGTTCCATCGGACCGGTGGTCCGCAATGTCAGATTTTGGAACTGCAACCTTAGATTTGGGAGAAAAGCGGGCTTTTGACCGCTTTTTCTAAGAGCCGGGCCAAAACCAACCGAGTTTTGGAACCGGCTCCCTTAATATAGGAGTATAAGGAATTCCCGCGCCTTTGTCTCTAGCAGTTTATTGCGCCTGGCGCATAAAACCTCGAAAAACCACCTGCAAGGCGATTGCGAACCATCGAACCGAAGGTTCGCGGTTCGATTTACCTTACAAACTGCGTTCGGAATTTTACCGGAAAAAGCGGGTTTTGGTCATCCCTCAGGAAGAAGCGCAATCGGACACGAAGTGTCCGCGGCCGCTAAGTTACCCTGATGCTTTGTAACTATTCAGCCGCCTGCGGGGGGATAGCGTCGCCACTACTGTGGCGCAATCGGCGGAATGGAGGGGCTTTTAGCTAAGGGACTTTAGTCCCAAGGGACTTTAGTCCCAAGGGACTTGCCCCTCAATGAGCCGGTTGGGAGCGAAAGAGGGCGGTAGCCCCCTTTGTGAGGGACCCTGCAGGTCCCCAAGCACTGGAGAACAAGAAAAGTTCTGAAATCACGCTACGACTGAATAGTTACGATGCTTTTATATAACCTTAGCCAAGGAAATAGGCAGGTTGTAAAAAATTCTCAAAGGGTGTAAGCATTGCTTCAAGTAGCCACTTCAATCTTTACCCGCCACGTTTCGTCCCCCGCCTCGATTGCCGTCATCCCGGCGGTCTCGCCCCACTCCGTCCCGGTTGCCAGGGTTTCGGAAGCCACGTAATCGGCGAAGCTCTCCCAGGCGGCTTTGAGCCTGCCGGAACCGGCAAGGAAGAGCGTGATCCGGTCGGTCACTTCCAGGCCCGTTTCTTTGCGGAGGTTCTGCACCCCCCGGATAAGATCCCGCACGTCTCCTTCCCTGGAAAGCTCAAGTGTTATCTCCGTGTCCAGGCCCACCGTCAGGGTTCCCTCGTTGAGGACTTTTAGATTGGCCTTTTCTATACGGCGTATGTCGAGCTTTTCCGCGGTGATCTCCACGGAACGGCCGGCTATGTCCCGGCCGGCTATATCTATAGAAAGAACCGCCCCGTCCAGGAGGCCCTGTATCTCCGCCTGGCTTAAACCGGCTATGCGTTCCGCCGCGGCCTTCATGTCCTTTCCCAGCTCTTTGCCGAGAACCCTGAAGTTGGCCCTGGCTTCGTACTCCACCAGATCTTCCTCGTTATCCCGGAAGATCACGTCCTTTACGTTGAGTTCTTCCCGGATGATTTCCTCCATCTCTAATAGAACCTTCTTTTCATCGGGGTTCCGGGTTACCAGTTCCACGGTCTTGAGGGGCTGCCGCACCTTGACGTTGTACTGGGAGCGGAGGGAGCGGCCCATGGACACCGCGTGCCGCACCGCCGCCATCTTGAACTCCAGATCCCGGTCCCGGTTTTCTTCCCTGGGAAGGGGATAATCCGCCAGATGCACCGATTCACTGTCCCCCTGGGCGCGGAGGTTTTGCCAGATCGCGTCGGTGGTAAAGGGCATGAGGGGAGCCGCCACGGTGATGAGGGTTTTCAGCACGCTGTAGAGGGCGCCGTAGGCCTCAAGCTTGTCGGTGTCGGAACCTTCGGGGCCGACGCTCTTCCAGAAGCGGCGGCGGGAGCGCCGTATGTACCAGTTGTTGAGGAGGTCGATGAATTCCAGGATGGGGTCTACGGCCCTGGAAAGGTCGTAGGCGTCCAGGGCAGCCCGCACCTTCCCGGCCAGGTTTTCGGCCTCCGAAAGTATCCACCGGTCCAGGGGATTGGAAGGGTTTTCGGGGGCCCCGACCGGGCTCACCTGGTCGATGTTGGCGTA
>JAISRW010000235.1 GCA_031273405.1 Treponema sp. | reverse complement strand
GCAGAGCAGGGAAACGCTGAAACGCCAGAAAGGGATGCCGGAAGAAAAAATAGAAGTCAGTTCGTTCCTCCCGTACAGATCCCCCAGGGTATAGGCGGCGGCGAAAAGCAGGGATATGGGCAGGGCGTAGGAGAAACTCTTGGGCAAATAGTAGAGGGAAACCCGGAGAATTTCCCGGACGGGAACTTCGTAATTGAGGTAACGCCAGAGATTCGCGAAAAGATCGATTAAGAGGAGGAGCATGATGAACATGGAAAGGGCGATGAAAAAAATGGGCAGGAACTGTTTTACCAGATACCGGTCAAGGATCATTTTCTGAGCCTCACTACGCACATGATAAGGCCGACGGAGGCGGCGAGGATATTGGGCAGCCACATGGACCAGAAGGGCGAATAGCCCAGCCTGATGCCCATGGTCTGCCCGCCTAAGAGCAGTGCCCAGTAGATGACCGCTATGATGAGGCCGAATATGAAGCCTACGGTTTGGCCGCTTTTTTTTGCCAGAAGCCCCAGGGGGACCGCAAGAAAGACAAAGAAAAAGGCCCCGAAAGGTATGGAAAATTTTTTATAGTATTCCAGCCTGTGAACCAGAAGGCTTCTGTCGTTTTTAGCGCTCAGGGAGGCCTGGTATTCCCGCATAAAACTGTTGTAGTGGTTTTCCCGGCGGTTCCAGGTTTCGCGGCCTCTCCCCTTTCTGAGGCTGTCTTCCAGGGACAGAGCCTGGGACACTATCCTAAGATAATGATCTTCCAAACGCCGGTTGAGTTCCTGACGTTTGGTTTTTATTTCCCTTCCCACATCGGTGGAGCTCTTTTCCCTGGGGCCTATGGTATTCACCGCCTGGATCATGTCTTCCTGGGGAACCCAGTAACGGAGGTACTCCGAAGAAGCGTAGTCATAGTCGTCCCGGACCACCTCTTTCGCGGACTGGATAAAGGCGCCGGTGAGATCCAGGGAGAGGCCCTTGTTGCCGCCGTCTATGAGCCGGGCGTCCCGGGCCATGATAAAACGCCTTTCACCGTCGCCGGTTTTATCCAAAATGATGACGCTGTCGATGGCCCTGCCCTCTACCCCTCCGGTAACAATCACGGTGTCCCGGAAACGCTTAACCGAATTGGCCTCCAGTTCCAGGGCCGGGGTGGAAACCAGGATGCGCCGGTAAAGGCGGGAAAACTGCACGGTCCCGGCGGGCAAAAGCACGTCGTTGGCGACAAAAGAAACCATGGAGATGAAGACGCCCACCACCATGGCGGGGATAAAAATATTCCGGTAAGAAAGCCCCGACGAAAGGAGTACCAAAACTTCGTTATCCGAGGTAAGCCTGCCTATGGTCATAAGGGTACCCACCAGGGAAGCGAAAGGAGAGGACATGGCGATAATCGAAGGGAGGGAATAGAGAATGAGGAGGGCTACCTGGTGAATGGGTACCCGTTTAGCCAGGATCTCCTGGGCCATAAGAAGAAGCTGGTTTACAAAAAAAATAAAAAAGAAAAAGAGAAAGGCCACAAAGAAGGAGACAAGAGTATCTCCCACGATATACCTGAACATAGTCCAGGACATGCCGCGGTTTTGTTCCAGTGAAGGGCTGCTTTTCATTCTGCCCGTCCTTATATTCCGGTGGACCCGAATCCTCCCCCGCTTCGTTTTGTTTCCGAGAGGGTTTCCGCTTCGGCAATTTCGGCGCTAAAGACGGGAGAAATCACCATCTGGGCGATCCTGTCGCCGTTTTTAATGGTAAAAGATTCGGCGCCAAGGTTTACCAGTATCACTTCAAGCTCCCCCCGGTAATCACTGTCAATGGTACCGGGAGCATTTAAAACCGTCACCCCCGAGCGCAGGGCCAGTCCCGACCGGGGCCTCACCTGGCCTTCGCAGCCGGGGGGTATCTCAAAAAAGAGCCCCGTGGGGATCTTCACCCTGCCCAGGGGGGGGATCACAATGTCCGCCGCCGTAAAGGCCCGCAGATCCATCCCGGCGGCGCCCCCGGTCTCATACCGGGGAAGCTCCGCCTGGGGGGATTTTCTGCGGATTTTTACCGTCACCCTTTTACCGGCCTCCTGATACGTTTCCACAACCTTTAGCGCCGCCGGTTATCCCGGTATCCGCCGTCACGGCCGCCGCGGTTTCTGTCCGGCGGGCTTTCTTCCTGGGAAGGGGCGCCGTCGGGATCGATTGCGTCGATATAGGAAAGATTGAGGCGCCCCATTTTATCGATTTCCAGGAGTTTAACGTCGATAGCGTCTCCCTCGTGTACCACGTCGGTAACCTGGGCAACCCGCTGGCGGGAAAGTCTGGAAATATGGACCAGTCCTTCCTTGCCGGGGAGTATTTCCACAAAGGCGCCGAATTCCATGATCCGTTTGACCGTGCCGTGATATATCCTGCCTGTTTCCGGGTCCAGAACTATTCCCAGCACCGCCGCCTTGGCGTCTTCGGTATCCTTGGAAGTTCTTCCGAATATGGTAACGGTTCCGTCGTCTTCGGTATTGATCCTGACGCTGTACTGTTCGCAGATGGCCTTGATGTTTTTGCCCCCAGGGCCAATGAGGGCGCCGATCTTATCAATATCAATTCTGAGGCTTATGATCTTGGGAGCAAACTCGCTGATAGCCTCCACGGGCTTGCTGATGGTGGCGTTCATTATCGAAAGGATGTGGAGCCTGCCCCGTTTGGCCTGATCCAGAGCCTTCCGCATTATCTCGGGGCTGACCCCCGCGATTTTGATGTCCATCTGGAAGCCCGTGATCCCCTCTTCGGTTCCTGAGACTTTAAAATCCATGTCCCCCAGGTGATCTTCCTCCCCCAGGATATCCGAAAGCACCGCGTACCGGCTGCCCGGCTCCGTCCCCTCGGTGATGAGCCCCATGGCGATACCCGCCACGGGCTTCTTCATGGGCACGCCGGCGTGCAGCATGGCGAGGGTTCCTCCGCAGACCGAGGCCATGGAGGAAGAACCGTTGGATTCCATGATTTCCGAAACTACCCGTATGGTATAGGGGAACTCTTCCTTGGAAGGGATCATGGCCTCCAGGGAACGGCGGGCCAGGTTCCCGTGGCCGATTTCGCGGCGTCCCGTGCCCATGCGCCCTACTTCGCCTACCGAATAGGGAGGAAAGTTGTAGTGGAGGATGAAGTGTTCCCGCTTGTCGCCCTCTATGTCGTCGAAGATCTGTTCGTCAAAAACCGTGCCGAGGGTGGTTACCACCAGGGATTGGGTCTCGCCCCTGGTAAAGAGGGCCGATCCGTGGGTTCTGGGCAGTATGCCGACCTCGCAGGTAATGTCCCGTATGTCTTCGGTACCCCTGCCGTCCACGCGGCGGCCCTTATCCAGAATGGAAGAGCGGAGTATCTCGTACTGGAGATCCTCAAAGAGGGCGTTAAAGAGTTTTTTCTGGGTTTCGTCTTCCAGTTGGGAAGCGTATTGGGAGGCTATTTCGGCCTTTATCCGGCCTATAGCGTCGCGGCGTTCCATTTTTCCCTTAAGGAAGCAGGCGCTTTCCAGCCTGGGTTTGGCCGCCTCCCGGATAGCATCGCCGTTTTCCAGCGCCGCCGCGGGTTCCGTCAGGGGGAGCTTGGGTTTGCCCGCCAGTTCTCTCAAGCTTTCCTGAAGACCGCAGAGTTCCCGGATCACTGCCTGAGCCTTTTCGAGGGCCGAGATCATGAGATCCTCTCCCACCTCTTTGGCCCCGCCTTCCACCATGGTGATGCCGTCTTTGGTGCCGGCTACCATGATTTCCAGGGTGGATTTTTCTATCTGCTCGTAGGTGGGGTTGACAACCAACTCGCCGTTGACCTGGCATATCCTTACCCCGGCGATGGGGCCGTTAAAGGGGATGTCCGAAATATGCACCGCCGCCGAAGCCGCGATGACGGCCAGAATATCCGGGGGATTCACCTGGTCGGTGGACAAGGTGGTGGGTACCACCTGGATTTCCCGCCCGAAGGCCTTGTCAAAGAGGGGCCGCATGGGCCTGTCGATGAGCCGGGAAACAAGAATCTCTTTGTCTTTGGGCCGACTTTCCCGCTTGATGAACCCTCCGGGGATTTTTCCCGCGGCATAGTATTTCTCGTTATAATCAACGGTGAGGGGCACATAGTCGAGGCCTTCCACCGCTTCCGATGACGCGCAGACCGTGGCGATAACCGCCGATCCCGCATACTGGACGAATACAGAGCCTGAGGCCTGTTTCGCGATCCTGCCGGTTTCCAAGATCAGTTCCTGGCCGGCTATTGTGTAGGTTACTTTTTGAATCATGCTTTATTTGCGGAGCCCCAGCTCTTTTAAGATCAAACGGTATTTTTCCAGATTGGTACGCTGAATGTATTTCAGCATCCGGCGTCGTTTACCGACCAGTATCAATAAGCCCCGCTGGCTGGACTTATCCTTCTTGAATTGTTTGCAGTGCCCGGTGAGCTGATTAATACGCTCCGTGAGCAGGGCAATCTGAACCTCCGAAGCTCCGGTATCACTTTCACTTTTACCGAACTTGGTGACGATGGAGATTACTTCATCTTTGTTTAATGCCATATATTTCACTCCTACATTGGGAACTATGTAAATACCACCCTTAAACCCGGACCGGCAAGGATGGAATAATTCAATCCGCCGGAACAAGGTATAAACACCTTGCTCCCTTCTACGGTAATTTCCGTATAAACGCCCGAAGACTTTTGCGGGTTTATAAAAACCCTATAAGTTCCGGCGGCCGGCGTTATCCGGTGAAGGAAGGAGGCGTCAAAGACCACGCTCTCTTTTTTATCCTTTACAAAAGGAAAGCCCTCGAGCCCGGCAAGATCCAGTTCAAAGTTCCTGCCCAAAAGCGCCCCGGCGCCGGCCAGATCCCCCCTCGAAATGGCGGCGCGAATTCGGCTGGAACTGACAGGGCTGCCCCCGTACAGCACCGGCGGAATTATTTCGGTAGGGATGCCCTTGCTCTCATTGTTCCGCCTGATAAGCTCCGCCCCGGTTTCGTGCCTATATCCGCAGCGGAAGCCCGCGCCGATGGCCAAAAAAACCAGGCCTCCCCGGCTTTCCAGGGAATCAATAAATTCCCATCCCTCTATTCTACTGAAATATTCAGAAAAGTCAATCAGGATGACCCGGGCCACCCCAAGTTCCTCAAAGGCCGCAAGTTTCTGCCGGAGGCTGAAAATATCTCCCTCGTAACGCCCGGGGAGAAGGACCATCTTGGGGTTCTCCCTGAAGGTCACCACCGTGGGACAGGGGCCCCGGGAGACAATCCGCCTGATGAGTTCGGTGTGCCCCCGGTGAAGCCCGTCAAAAACCCCCACGGTCATGGCCGAAGCCTCGGGGGAAAAACCGGGGGAATCCCAGTCAATGACCCGCAAAGACATGTCCGTAGCTCCATCTGCCCTGCTTCTGTTCCAGTACCGCCGCGAGTTCCTCCCCCCCGGCCCGGCCCGGCCCGAAGACTCCCAGGACAGGAACATCCGGCAGATCCCCGAAGACGGCCGCCAGGGGCTTCCCGTGAACCATGGCCCACACCGCTTCCTCTTCCGCCGCGATACGGGGGAGCCCCAGGGCGTCGAATGTTTCCGCCCCCACGGGCCTGAGGGACGAGGCCAGCCCTTCAGGGCCGGCGTCGGGATCGGCGGCGTCGGAGAGCGGGAATCCGCCTATCCTGATGCGGATCAGCTCCGTCAGGTGGGCCCTGGAACCGGCCGCTAGGGCAATGTCCCGGGCCAGGGAACGTATGTAGGTTCCGGCCGAACAGGTCACCCGTATCTTTGCAAGGGGGGCTTCCCAGGCCAGGAGTTCAAGTTCGTAAATCGTAACGGGCCGTTTTTTTATTTCCGGCCTTTCCCCAGCCCTGGCCAGTTCGTGGGCTCTTGCGCCGTTAATGTGGAGGGCCGAGTAGAGGGGAGGCTCCTGGAGTATCTCGCCCCGGAAAAGGGGAAGGACCTTTTCGACATCCTCCCGCGAAGGCAGAGGCCCCCGGGCGGTTATTGCGCCCTCCGGGTCCAGGGTTTCCGTCTCGGCGCCGAAGAGCACGGTCCCCTGGTATTCCTTTGGGACGCCGGAAAACCATTGGGCCAGCTTGAGGGAGGAACCCGCCAGGACCAGAAGGAGGCCGGAGGCGAATTTATCGAGGGTTCCCGTATGACCCACCTTGGGCGAAGAAAGCGCTTTCTTTACCGCCTTGAGGCTCTCAAAAGAAGTGAGGCCGGGATTTTTTTTCAGCAGCAGGAGGCCGTTATGATCCGCTGCCGTCCGGTCCCTGGCCCTCATGGCTATTCAACTCCTCTATTTTTTTTATAAGCTCAAAACCTTCTTTTATGCTCAGGTCTTCGTGAAAACGGAGTTTCGGGGTCTGCCTGATATGCATAAAGGAAGCCAACTGGGCCTGAATGAACCCGGCGGCGCTCCGGAGCCCCTCGACCCCCCTGGCGAGATTTCCTTCGGCCTTAAAGGTTGATACGTAGACTTCGGCCCAGGCAAGATCCCTGGACACGGCGACCCTGGTAATGGAAAGGAAGGGGTTCACTCTGGGGTCCTTGATTTTGCCTTCCACGATGAGGGCGCCTATCTTTTCCTGTATGAGGCGCCCTACCCTTTCGGTTCTGAATTCTCCCATCTTTCCTAGCTTGAACCCAGCTTCCTGGCGACTTCTACCATCTCAAAGACTTCCAACTGGTCCCCTTTCTGGACGCCGTCAAAGCCTTCGATTCCCAGCCCGCATTCGTAGCCTGCCGCTACTTCGCGGGCATCGTCTTTGAAGCGCCTGAGGGAGCCGATCTTGCCCGAATGGACGACGATGCCGTCCCGGATAACGTTGATTGAGGCGCTCCGTTTGACCGTGCCGGTCTGAACATAGCAGCCCGCGATGGTGCCGAACTTGGGGGTTTTGAAGGTATCCCTGACCTCCACGGTGGCTATAACCTCTTCTTTGGAGTCGGGCTTGAGCATGCCCTCCATGGCCTGCTGTATCTCCTCCACCGCCTTATAGATGACATTGTACTTCCTGACATCCACCTTTTCCTGTTCCGCCAAAATCCTGGCCTTGGGCACGGGCCGCACGTTGAAGCCGATGATGATGGCGTTGGAGGCGATGGCCAGATCCACATCCCCTTCGTTTATGGCTCCCGGCAGGGCCTGGATCACGTGGAGGCGTATCTCTTTGGTGGCAAGCTTTTCCAGGCTCGATTTAAGGGCTTCCGCCGAACCCTGGACATCGGACTTGATGATCACCTTGAGTTCCTGAATGGCGCCGTCGTTTATCATGTCATGGAGATTATCCATGGTGATTTTTCTGATATTCTTGGCGTCTTCAAAGCGCTTGAGTTCCTGCCTCTTGCCCGAAACCCCCCTGGCGACTCTTTCGTCTTCCACAACCTGGAGGGGGTCTCCCGCATTGGGTATGCCTTCGAAACCCAAAACCTCGATGGGCATGGAAGGGGTGGCGGCTTCGATCTTTTCGCCCTTGTCGGTAAAGAGCGCCCTGACCTTGCCGGGCCAGATTCCGGCCACAAAGGAATCGCCCACCCTGAGGGTTCCCCTTTCCACCATCACCGTGGCGACAATGCCCCTGCCGTGGTCGATTCGGGATTCCAGAACCTTGCCTTCCGCCGGGCGGTCGTAATTGGCCTTGAGATCCAGGATCTCGGCTTCCAAAAGAATGGCGTCGATAAGCTTGTCGATGCCTTCTTTTTTGAGGGCCGATACTTCCACGAACATGGTCTGGCCGCCCCAGTCCTCGGGCATGAGCCCCAAATCCGAGAGCTGGCTCTTTACCTTGTCGGGGTTTGCCTCGGGTTTGTCCATCTTGTTCACCGCGACGATAATGGGAACATTGGCTTCTTTGGCGTGGTTGATGGCCTCGACGGTCTGGGGCATGACACCGTCATCGGCGGCCACCACCAGAACCACGATGTCGGTTACCTGGGCGCCCCGGGCCCTCATGCGGGTAAAGGCTTCGTGGCCGGGGGTGTCCAGAAAAGTGATGCTGCCCTGGGGGGTCTCCACGGTATAGGCGCCGATGTGCTGAGTTATGCCCCCGAATTCCCCCGACACCACGTCGGCGCTGCGGATCGCGTCCAGCAGCTTGGTCTTTCCGTGATCCACGTGGCCCATGACAGTGACCACCGGGGATCTCCTGGTCATAACGGCGCCCTCGTCGGAACCGGTTTCTATGAGGGTTTCGTCGTAGAGGCTGACGATCTTGATATCGGCGCCGAATTCCGCCGCCAGAATCGTTGCCGCCTCGGCGTCTATCTGCTGGTTGATGGTAACCATCATCCCCATGCTCATGAGTTTATGAATCAGATCCGAAGCCTTGAGGTTCATCTTGCGGGCCAGTTCCGAAACCGAAACGACTTCCATTATCTCAATGGATTTGGGTACCGGGTTGGCTACCTGGGTGATCTTTTTCTTGGTCTGGAGGAGCTTTGCCTCCATTTCGTGTTCTTTGTCCCTGCGGGTATAAACCGGCTTTTTGGCCTTAAAGGATTTCTTTACCGGCCCCTTGTTTTCCACAGGAGGAGGGGACACAGGAATCCCCCCGCCCGGACGGCCGGCGGGAAAACGGCCTCCCCCGGGGGGCCTCTGGCCGCCGAAACCCGGCCTTCCCGGACCGCCGGGCTGGGGCCGGAAGCCCTGGCCGCCGCCCGGCCTGGGGGGAGGACGGCCGTCGCCGGGACCTCTCGCTCCGACGGGCCGGCTGTCGTTCCTGGCGCCGGGGCCGGGCGGCCGCTGGGGATAGCCCCCCCGCTGCTGCCCCCCGTCACGATTGGGCCTGGGCCCTACAAAGCGGCCGCCGACCCGCCCGGCCGCGGCGGCGGGCCTCTGGCTCACCAGGAAGGTCTTGGTATTGGTCTCACCCTCGACCGGGCGGGCCGGGGGTTTGGGCGCCGGGGCATCAGTCCCGCCTTCCCGGGAAGGGGGCTGGGGCTGAGGCTGGACATGGACGGGCTCTTTTACCTGGGGGGGGGGCCCCTCGGGAGAAGGGCTCCGGGTCACCACAACCTTGGGGTGGATCTTTTTAACCGGCTGGGCCTGAGCGGGAGAGGAAGGAGGCTTTTTTTTGACCACAATGACCTTTCGGCGTTCTCCGCCTTCGCTAGAGACGCTTTTCGGAGCTTCCTGATTTTCGTGCTCATTTTGAGAACGTTTGATTAATTCCGCCTTGGGTTTCTGGACATTGTCGGTTTCTTCAGCCATATACTTCCTTATTCTTCGTATTCAAAGCTCAAGCCTATTCCGCAGTTGGGACAATTCGTCATATCAACGGTGATTTTGGCTCCGCATTCGGGACATTCATATTCTTCGGCTTCTTCCCCAGCCTCTTCGCCCTGTTCCTGCTCTTCTTCCCCGGTCTGTCCCGGGAACTCCCCGGTTTTTTCCGGTTCTTCTTCCTCTTCTACAATCTCCACATATTCTTCGATAAGCTTCCGCAAGGTTTCAAACTGTTCCGGCGAAACAGCGGTAATCGCCGCCAATTCTTCCTCCGAAAGAGCCAGGAAATCTTCGATAAATTCGATTCCGTGATCCAAAAGGGCCTGGGCAACCTGGGAATCGACCCCCGGAAGCTCCGAAACCCTGGAGATCTCGTCGCTGTAATCGTCGCCGAAAAGTTCCGAAACCGCCCGCCGGGACTCGGCGGTAATATCCATTTCGGCAAACTGGGAGTCGGTTTTTACGTCGATGTTCCAGTCTGCCAGGCGGTTGGCAAGCCTGACATTGAGGCCCTGTTTGCCTATGGCCAGGGAAAG
>JAISRW010000112.1 GCA_031273405.1 Treponema sp. | reverse complement strand
TCTGTTCCGAGGCCGACAACTGCATGGGCATGAACTGTCCCGAGCGGGAACGCTGTTTTGTCCTGGCCCTCAGGAGGGAAGCCGCGGACGCGAGAATCCTGGTGGTAAACCACCACCTTCTCTTTGCGGATCTGGCCGCCCGCCGGGAGGGTGCGGGCTACGACGGCACGGTGGTCCTGCCGCCCTATAACAGGGTGATCATCGATGAAGCCCACACGATAGAGGAGGCGGCTACTTCCTTCTTTTCCAGAGAGTTCAGCCGGCTTTCGGTGTACCGCCAGTTGGGCCGGCTCTACCGCAAACGGGGGATCGCCAGGTTCGGCCTGTTGCTCCGGGTCCTTGCCCTGCTGCCGGCGGCCTATGCCGCGTCGCTTTTTAAAGACGGGAATGACGGCGGAATTCCTCAGGACATAGAGGATCTCCTCACGAAGATCCGGGACGCCGCCGACGATCTGGACCAGGCCGCCCTGGAGCTCTGCGGCGCCGGCGGGGTTTTCCGCCTGACCCCCCAAAAGGACCAGGCCGTCCGTTCCGTCCTTTTAACTCACTTTGCCTCGCTGAGAAAGCACATCAGTTCCCTGGGGATCTTTGCGGGGGAGATGCTGGAACATCTTTCGGTGGAGGCCCAGGAGGAGGCTTCGGTTTGGGAGCTTAAATCCGTGCTGAGACGCCTCGACGCCATAGGCGTTGTATGCACTTCCTTTACCGAATACGCCGAAAGGCCCGAAGAAGTGATGTGGATCGAAAGGCGCGGCGGCGCTTCGGGCGGCGCCGATTGGGCTGTCTTTACCGCGACCCCTGTGGACGTGGCGCCGAGCCTCAGGGAATCCCTCTTTGAGCCCAACAAGACCGTTGTCTGCGTCTCCGCAACCCTCACCACCGACCGATCCTTTGACTACTGGAACAGCCGTTCCGGCCTGACCCTGGTCAAGAACAAGGAGATTCTTTCCGGGATTTTTCCCTCTCCCTTCCCCTACGAGTCTTCGACGCTCTTGGCGGTTCCCTGTGACGCGCCCCTGCCTGCCGAGGAGGGGTACGGCGTTTTTGTGGATCAGGCCGCGGCCGCCCTGGCGGAGAGCTCCGGCGGCTCCGCCCTGATTCTCTTTACTTCCTACCAGTCCCTGCGGAGCGCCTGGGAAGAAGCCAAACCCAGGCTGGAAAAACAGGGGATCAGGGTTTTAAAGCAGGGGGACGACGACAGGAACCGCCTGCTCCAGGCTTTTCTTGGCGATGAAAAGAGCGTTCTTTTCGCCACCGATTCTTTCTGGGAAGGCGTGGACGCTCCGGGGGATACCCTGCGCCTGGTGATCCTCTGCCGCCTGCCCTTTAAGAGCCCCAGCGACCCGGTTTTCGAGGCCCGCTGCGAGGCGGTAGAAAAGGCCGGAGGCAGCTCCTTTATGGAACTTTCCCTTCCCGATGCGGTGATGAAATTCAAACAGGGCTTCGGCAGGCTCATACGCCGTTCCAGCGACCGCGGGGTGGTGGCGGTGCTGGACGGACGGCTCCTCCGCAAACGCTACGGCGAGATCTTCCTCAAGTCCCTGCCTGAGACAAAGACCTGTTTCGGCGATTTTAAAGCCGTCCTGAGGGGAACGGAGGACTTTTTGTTTCCTTAAGAAATTTAACCACTGACCACACGGCCCTACGGTCTGATGCGCCTTCGCGGTTTTTTCCCCTCTCCTTGTTCTATTTGCTCTTGCCCCAGATGCCGAACTGATAACCCAAAGCTATGGTTAACCGGGATCGGGTATAGGCAAGCGATTTTTTTTCCACTTTTGTGACTCCCAAATCGGTACTGTACCGCGTTTCGCCAAAGAGGATGCCCGGTCCCAGACGGAAGCCAATCCCCGCTCCCGCTAAAAGGCCCAGGGGCGGGGAGACCGTATAGCTATAGCTGCCGCTATTTTCGTAGATATTGTTGGTTTCCTGCACCATTGGTCCCAGAGGCAGGAAGAAATAACCGCCGGCATAGGGGGAAAAAATCATGAAGCTGAACCGGAAGGGAAATTTAACGATCAGGGGAAGTATCAGGGTCATGTTGCTGATATGGTCTACATAGCTGAGATAGTTGTTGGCGACAAACCTGGACGTACTAATGGTGAGGGTATCCATGGTAAAAGCAATTTCCGTCTGGATGCTCAGCCAGGGTAGGATACGGAACTCCCCGAGAACGGTTTGTCGATAGGAGAAGTTCTGGTTCATGACATTGTTATTCCCGCTGCCGGCAACAGTGTAAGAATTCAGGGAAAAGCCCGCACTGAAGCCTATGTACAGCCGGCGGTTTAGCGGATCATCTTCTATGGCAGAGAAGACAGCCAGGGTTTTTTCCGGAAAGGGATCCGTAGCCAGGGTTTCTTCCATGCCCGAAGTTTCGCCTCTGCCTGAGATTGTTCCCACTTTCAGGGTTTCTTTGTCCCCCATATACACTACCGTCTCCCGTAAGGACGGCCCATCATCGGATCCTATTCTGGAAAAAATCCAGGTGATCATAGGGGGCAGATAACCTTTCGCCTCTTCAATATCTTCGGCAAGCAGATGATCGACATATACCAGGCTCCCGTTGGCAGAATTCCACAGCCAGACCATCAAATGCAGCATTGCTTCGTCATCAAAATAATACTCCCCGGTTAAGGCATACGGAGAGTCTCCCAGATAGAACGGATCGGGAGGCTCGTCAACCGGGAGGCCGCTGATTTCGGGAAAGTCCTCAACGAAGACCGGCCGGGGGGCGTAGGGTACGGGGTTGAGAATCGGGAGCTGGTCCATAATAGCCTCCTGAAATTCTACTCCGATGGTTTCATTATCGCCGCTAAAAGGCATGACCGCCACGCCGGTCAGAAGAGAAGAGCCCGAGACGCCTGCGCCCTCCGCAGGGACATCCTGGGCCGCTATCGGGACAGATAAGAAAAAGAGGAAATAACAATAGGGTAACAGAAAGAAAGGTTTTTTATACATAAATAGTTAAACCTGGATTTTTTAACCATCCTCCTGGTCCGGAACTTCCCGTCTATGAGTTTATCCGCCGCGGCGCCAATCGCATGGCCGCTCTGTTACGCATGGATGGTCTGTTTCTTCCATTTCTTCCATAAAGAAGCGATCTTGTTGACGGCTTTACCTCATTCCTCACTTGTTTATTTATCGGTATTATTTAATATATATTAAGGCGAATGATCCACAATTCGGTTAGTGTTGGACCGGCGCTTGGGAAAAGGGTAATCGGGCATCGAATTGGGGGTCAAATTTAGACTAAAGGGCCGGGGTATCTTGCAGGCGCCGCATTGTTTACGGGGTTCGTCCTGCCGGGAAACTATTTTTTTAAGATAATCTGTCTTATAGAGGCTTTCCCAAAACCCGGTTAGTACAAACCTGCGATTCGATGAGAAATGCTTCCGAAAAAGTGATCTAATCGGGCTAAAGATGACCCGCTTTTCATGTAAATTTAAGGCTGCCTTCCCAAAACTGAAATTTTGGGAAAGCCTCTTGCGCTTGCTTTAATACTGCCCTCTAACCAGAACTTCCTGAAAGCCGATGGTTCCGAGGCGCGAGACCATACCTTGTACATCGGCAGCTCTGACGCCGAGTATAACCACCCGGTAATAATTTCCGTACCGTTCATAGTACGGGGAAAAACCCGCCGTCCGGAGACGGTTGAGGGTATTGACGGCGTTTTTCACCTCCAGAAAGGAACCGACTTGCAGGCGGTAAAAAGGCCCCCTTGGGACGGCGGGCATATGAGTCAAAATCTGTGTGGAAGCTGGCCGGGGCGCCCCGGCGGGTATTACCGTTACAGCCGATCTCCCCGAAGAGACGGGGTTGCTTTGAATCTTCACGTTTCTTTCTCCCCAGATGTTTATGGTAACAACTGTTTGCGGGGATACTCCAACTGGGGCTGCCTGGACCGGCTGGGTGACAGCAGCCGGCTCAGGCTGTTTAGGGGTGGCCGGAGGCGGCGTCTCCACCACCGCAGGCGCCGGGGGGGTGGCCGGACGCGATGTCTCCACCACCGCGGGCGCCGGGGGGGTGGCCGGACGCGACGTCTCCACCACCGCAGGCGTCGGGGGGGTGGCCGGACGCGGCGTCTCCACTACCACAGGCGCTGGGGGGAGGGGCGGAGGCGAGGTCGGACGCGACGTCTCCACCACCGCGGAGGTCGAAGGGGACCGACGGCTTATGACCTCGATCCGCACCGGGGTTGTTCCAGGGTTCATCCCTATGTTTTCCGCCGCGGCTTTGGAAATATCCACGATCCGGTCCGGGCTTTGGTTGATACGGTTATCGATGGTAACAATTACCTGTTTGTTGTTTTGCAAATTTGTTACCCGTATGCGGGTTCCAAACGGCCAATCTGCGTGGGAAGCGAAGAGTCCCTTGGATTCGGTTTCGTACCAGGTCCCCGATCCGTCCTGCGTTTGGGCGGAAAGCGCCATAACGCAAACAAGAGTAAAAAAGAATAATGCCGGAATACGCATTTTCACTCCTCATTTTTTTATACGGACTTATCATCCGCTTGGCTGGGATTATTATACCCGGTTTTCATAAAGAGTCAAGCGCAGGGTGTCCAAAAATTCAAAAAACAACGTGATAACACCAGATATAGCGGTATTATTCCAGAAAATAATTCAAACAACACTAATATATATGGAACTCGACAGTTGCCGGGGTCAAATTTTCCCCTTTAGGTACGAAGCGCAACTGCTAGCTTAAAAATTCCCCCCAAGGTCCGCCGCTTGGTTTTGGGAGCTTTCCGCGTTATACTGGCCTCATGTCCGCTGATTCCGTACCAACGCCGGACAGGGCCCCTAACTGCCTGGAATGTGTGCATTTTAAAGTAACCTGGGATGTCTCCTTTCCCAGGGCTTGCCGGCTCTTCGGCGTCAAATGTCGCAATCTGCCCTCCCATGAAGTCTTCCTTTCTACGGGGAAGCATTGCTTTTCCTTTGTCAGGAAAGAAGGGTTAAAGTGAAGGGGGCGGGGACGGAGATAATCCTGATTCAGCCTCCCATGGTCCAGCTTAACGGTCCCTATCCGGCCCCCTATTATCTGGCGGCCTTTCTGGAAAAGCGGGGCTTTAAGGCCAGGGTTCTGGATCATTCCATAGGGCTTTTCGAGAGGATATTCTGCCGCCGGGGGCTGGAGCTTATTTTCGCCCATGCCCGCCGGGAGGCGGAGAGCGCGGGGTGGACTAAAAAGATACGGAACATAGTCCTGCGCTTCCTTTCCGAGGAGGACCTCTGGCTTGCCTCCGTCGACCGCCTCACGGCCTTTCTGCGGGGGAAGGACCGGGAATGGGGCCACCTCCTCAGCCTGGCCAACGGCGTAGTCCCCGGCGGCCCCCGTTCCGACGCCTTTACGGCGGCCCTGGGCGGCGAGGTTCCGCCGGATAAAGCGCCCCTCCTGGCAAGCCGCCTCCTGGAGGATCTCTCGGATTTTATCACCCTCACGGCAGACAGCCGGTTCAGCCTCATCCGTTACCTGCCGACCCTTTCCCGCTCCGGGGGATTCGGGGATTTTGCGGCGGTGGAAAAGAGTCTCGGGGGCTTTATACTGGAGCATTTTTACCGGCCCTTTCTGGAAGAGGAATGGGATCGCCTTGAGGCCCTGGCCTCCCCTTCATCCCGCCTCCTTCTGGGCCTTACCATCCCCTTCTCCGGCTGCCTTGGGGGGGCTCTTTTCTGCGCCGCCTCGGCAAAGGCCCGGTTCGGCAGCCGGGCGGAGACCGTGGCCGGGGGCGGCTATGTCAATACGGAACTGCGCTTTTTGCGGGGCGGGGATTTTTTCCGTTATTTCGATCATCTTTCCCTGGACAGGGGCTACGGCTTCCTCGCCTCCCTGCTTTCCCCTTCTGCCCCGGCGGAGGGCGAAGAAATCCGCAATCGGACCGAAGCTCAGCGGCTGCTGGACGACGAAGCGGCCCGGACGGTTTTTCCCGATTATTCCGGGGTCGATTTTTCCCGCTACCTTCTCCCCGTGGACGACGCCAACCCCATGCACCGCCTCTGGTCCGACGGCCGCTGGCTCAAGGCGTACCT
>JAISRW010000024.1 GCA_031273405.1 Treponema sp. | reverse complement strand
ACAAAGTTTATCGGGATGACCTTCCCCAACAGATTCTGAAGTAAAAAAATAATGCCGTTGTTCCATTTTTATAGCTCCTTATATGTAATCTACAAATTTTTTTCATTTGTGTATAGCGTGTTTTGTTATAATCTTATAAATTCTGTAGTTTTTATCTATCAACATACCCCGCCGCCCAAGCCTGCATTACGATACCGAAGGCCACCGAAACATTGAGGGAACCCTTGGCGCCGTAAGACGGGATAGTCACCCGGCCCAGGGAACGGTCCGCCAGTTCCAGGGCTTCGGGGCTGAGCCCCAACTCTTCAGAACCGGTGAGCATGACCGCCCCGGACGGAAACCGGAATGCAGGCAGGGAAATACCCCCGGTTTCCAGGGCGAAAAAGGGACCTTCCCCCAAACCGGCCAGGTCCCCCACCCGTTCCCAGGGAAGCGCCTCCACGCAGCCCATGGCGGTCCGGGCCGCCCGGGGGTGGAGGGGGTCCGCACAGAGGGGGGAGAGGCAGATTTTTTCCGCCCCAAAGGACTCGGCAGTGCGAAACATGGCCCCCACGTTGTAAGGAGACCGGATATCTTCAAGGTAGACCCGCATTCCCGGAAAACTCCGCCGTTTTGCCGGGTCAAGGCGCCCCTGATGATCGAAAAAATCCCAATCCGCGGTCTGCCGCCCGGTTTCGGCCAGAAGGATGTGCCGTACCGTATTCAAAGCCCGGATCAGGGCGCTGTCCGCCTGACCGCCCCAAGGGTTTGCCGCAGCCGCCCTTATCACAGCAGCCGCGGCGTCGAGAGCCGGAGAAGCTGCGGGGGACGCGAAGGTTTCCCCGGTCAGCAAGGCCAGGACTTCCCCTAGGTAGGCGATGGACGGAGGCGGAGATTCCCCCGGTAGGGCGGGCGGCGGAAGGGCCGTCCGGCCCATGCGGTATTCGGCTTCGCCAAAAATTTTGGCGATTTTCCGCAGCCGCTGGGAACGGGGGATTTTTTTCAGTCTCTGTATGGGGATCATAAAAAATAAGCCGGCTAAAAAACCGGCTGATTATTACAGGCCAAAGGCGTCCATTATTTTATCGGCGGTAGCTCTGATTATCGCCTCGTTTATATATGAAGGGTCGTTTATCTTTTGTTTAAGTTCCGCAATACGATCCTCTCGTATATCGGAAGCGGCGGTCACAAGCTCAAGGGCCTGATACAACTCACCCTTTTTCAAGGCTTCCGAAGAAAGAGATATGGAATCGACCTCCGCGGTCTGATTGACGCGGCTGCTCTGCCCTGGCTTTTTATTGGGCGAGATGGGCTCTATAGGATTTATTCCGTTGATCGTCATACTCATTTCCTACCTACCACTATTATCGGCACGTTTATATAAATAGTTTACAAGTTAATTTCATTTATTACCAGATACATAGACCGAAAATTCGCCTAATTGTTTGTCTTTTTCCGCCAAAAAACTCCGAATTTCAGAGGCGGAACCTCTAAGGTATTCTTCATGCACCTTAGTCATCTCCCTTCCGACACAAACATATCGTTCATCATCAAATTCGGCTAAATCTTCCAAAAGCTTGAGTATTCTGAAGGGAGATTCGTAAACCACAAAAGCCGCATCCAGGGCCAAAAGCTCTTTTAACCGGCTGCGGCGGCGGCCGGCCTTGGGGGACAGGAAACCCTCGAAAACAACGCTTTTGTCCATGCCGCCGGCCACACTAACCAGGGAGGCAAAGGCCGATGGTCCGGGTATGGGGATAACCGCGTGTCCCGCCTCCGCCGCCCGCCTTGCCAGCACCGCGCCTGGGTCGCTCACCGCCGGGGTTCCGGCATCGCTGGCATAGGCTGCGTTCTTGCCCGTATCCAGGGCTTCAATCACCAGACCCGCGGCGGCCCCCTCGTTTTGGGAGCGGCAGGAGAGCAGCCGGACCCGTATCCCCAGGTGGGTGAGCAGCTTGAGGGTCCGGCGGGTATCTTCACAGGCCACGAGGTCCACGGTTTTCAGGATTTCCACTGCCCGGAAAGTGATATCGCCAAGGTTTCCTATGGGGGTGCCGATAATATACAGGGTAGCCACCGTTCAAGTATACCCGGCCGGAAACGGGATGGCTAGGAGCCTGTGGGCTCCTTTGGGAAATCATGGATTCACTTCTTCAATTATTCGGTTTTATCCTCGTCGGCCTTATCCTCCTCTGGTTCGGGTTTACCCTGTTCTTCCGCATCGGCAAAAAGGGGGATAATGACGGCCGGGGACATTCTTCCGGGGGGCGCCTTTACAAGCAGGGGACCAACGCTCCCCGTGAAGGCGGCGCCGGTTCGCCCCGGAGCTGCCCGGTTTGCGGCATACTCCTTGAACACGGGGAACTCGTAAAATCCTCCGCCTTCCCCGATCCCGGAAACGGCCGGGGCCGGCTCATGCACATAGCGGGCTGCGTCTACTGCCTGGAAGGCAGCCGGTCCGCAAAGCGAAAATGCCCTGTCTGCGGGGCGCCGCTCAGTACCGAAGAAATCCTCTTTGCCCGCATGTTTGACAAACCCGGCCGCTC
>JAISRW010000201.1 GCA_031273405.1 Treponema sp. | reverse complement strand
CCGGGGGGTGGGGGAGCAGTGCGTGTTCACCGGTTACATGGAGCGGAAAGATCTGTCCCTGGCCTACAGCATATCCGAAATTTTTGTCTTTCCTTCGCTTACGGAAACCCAGGGCCTGGTGACCCTGGAGGCCATGTTTTCAGGAACCCACGTAGTGGCCATAGGGGAGATGGGAACCATCATGGTCATGGGCGGAGACAACGGCGGCTTTATGGTTAAAAACGATCCGCAGGAATTTACCCAACGGGTTTTGGAGCTCATGGAAGACAGGGAGCTTTATGACCGCAAGGCGCTTGAGGCGAGGCAGCACGCCCAGCCCTGGTCCATAGGCGAGATAACCCGCCGGCTGGAAGAGATATACGAAAAAACCATTGCCGCCTATTCGGAGGAGTATGGGGAAAGGCGGCTTCCGGTCTGGGAACTCATGATAGACAAGCGGTGGTGGAGGGAAAATAACAAAAAATTGCAAAAAATCACCAATAAAAAATGGCGCGAAATGAAAATGAAATGGGGGCGTTGAGCCTGTGGAACATCCATCGTTTGCGGATCTGGGAGTTCTTCCCGTTTTTCAGGCCCGCCTTAAAGAACGGGAAATCAGCGGCCCCACAGAAATACAGGAGCGGATAATCCCCAAGCTTGAGGCGGGGGAAAGCCTTGTCTTCAGTTCTCCCACAGGAACAGGTAAAACCTTTGCCTACCTCCTTCCCCTTATACAGACGAAGCTTTTGGCGAAGGCCGGCGCTTCGGCGGGGCCGGTGATCCTTATCTGCGCCCCCACCTATGAGCTCTGCTCCCAGATCAAGGGGGAAGCCGACTTTTTACTGGCCTGCCTTAAGGCTCAGTCCCCGCTTCCCCGCTGTTCCCTGCTTATTGGTTCCGCCTCCACCGGCCGCCAGATCGAGGGCCTTAAAAAAGACCGGCCCCTCATGGCGGCAGGGAACCCCGGCCGGCTTTTGATGCTGGCCCGGATGGGGAAGCTCAAGCTCAAGAGTACGGAGGCCCTGGTGCTGGACGAAGGGGACCGCCTGGTTTCAGACGAACTTTTCGCCGAGACAAGCGAACTGGTCCGCCTCATCGGGGATTCCCGCCGGGGCGAAAAGGCCGAAGTTGCCGATAATAGCAACAGGGGCCTTCAAACCGCCGCCTGTTCGGCCACCTTTTCTCCCAAAAGCAGGGAGCGGCTTTTGTCCCTCATGGGCGGCCTGTCTCAAGGCGGCGTTACTAGCGAGGAAACCGGGAAAAACGAGGTACTCAGGAAGCAGGTGGAACACTGGGCTTTCTTCTGCGAAGGCCGCCGGAAAATCGACCTCCTCCGCTCGTTTATCGCCGCCGCCGACCCCAGGAAGGCCCTTATCTTTACCGGCCGGGGAGGGCAGGTAGGAAACATAGTCGCCCGGCTCCAGCACAACAAGCTTGCCGCGGGGGGCCTCTGGGGAGATATGGAAAAAAAGGCGCGGAAGCAGGCGCTGGACGATTTTCGTTCCGGCCGCATCCGCTTTCTGGTAACCAGTGATCTCGCCGCCAGGGGCCTGGATATAAGCGGCATAAGCCACATTATCGCCCTGGACACAAGCGCCGACCCCGACGCCTATGTCCACCGGGCCGGCCGCACCGCCCGGGCCGGGAAGCGGGGCATCATGGTCACCATAGGCGATGAGGCTGAGATGCGGCGTCTTTCCGCGCTGGAAAAGCGGCTGGGACTTACCGTATACCCCAAAGAGCTGTACGCCGGGAGAATAGCCTCCCCTGCCGAATAGCTCAAAAGCAACCAGCAGTTTGTTGCGCTTCGCGCATGAAACCTCCAAAAATCGCCTGCAAGGCGGTTGCGAACCTTCGGTTCGATTTACCTTTCAAACTGCGTAAGGAGCCCATTGATCGTGGTTTTTATGACTTTTTTGCTAAAAAAGTCATAAAAACCTACAAGTACAACAGGCTCCTAGGGACCGCACGGATTACGCAAGGGAATATTATTCCTCACCCTCCTCTCTTCCCTCATTCCTGAAGGGCGGAGATCATCACCTTATCGATCCTGTTGCCGTCCATGTCCACGATTTTAAAGCGGTAGCCATGGTAGTCAAAGCGGGCGCCGGTTTTGGGGATCTCTCCGGCCAGGTCCAGGATAAAGCCGGCCAGGGTGTGGTAATCCCCGTGCTCGCCCCCAAGGCCGGAAAGGGAGAGGGCCCGGGCGGCGGCGTCGATGTTGACGCTGCCGTCGGCAAGCCAACTGCCGTCTTCCTGGGGCAGGATCTCTTCGCCTTCCGCTTCGGAGGCGGAAAGCTGGCCTACGATCTCTTCGACAAGGTGCCGCACCGTGAGGATTCCGGCAAAACCGCCGTATTCATCGATGACAAAGAGATAGTCGGCATCGGCTTTTTTAAAGGCCTCAAAAGCCTTAATCGCCGGCATGGTTTCGGGGACAAAGTAGGGGGTCTTCATCAGGGCCTTAAGCCCCGGCCAGGGAGGGGCGGCGGCGGCCGGCCCCGGAGGGAGCAGCGCCTCGAGTATATCTTCCACCGAAACGGCCCCCGAAACTTCGTCCAGTTCCCCGTCGGCCACGGGGAAGTACCGCTGGTCTTTGCCGGCCTCGGCGGTCAGGCGGGCTTCCTCGCTTCCCGCGTTAATATCCAGCCAGCGGATCTCCGAGCGGTGGGTCATAAAAGCCCCCGCCTGCTTGTCCCCCAGATAAAAAACCCCTTCCACCATGGTCCGCTCTTCGCTTTCCACGATCCCCGACTTTTCCCCTTCCAGAAGGGCGATCCGCAGTTCTTCCTCGGTCATGCCGGTCCCGCCGGCGCCGGAGGGGAATATTTTTTTTAACCCCGCCGAAATAAGGCGGTCCGCAAAAAGCAGGGGGGCGGCGGCGAAGGGCAAGACTTTGATCAACCCCAGGAACGCCGCGGCGGCGGCTTCGGGCATTCCCCTCCCCACGCGCCGGGGGATGGCTTCGCCCAAAAGGAACAGCAACGCCGTAAAGAGCAGGGCAAGGAAAAAGACGCCCAGGAAGGCGGCCCAGGGGCCGGCAAAACCAAGAAAGCTGAAAAAACTCGCCGGAATTTCCAAAAGAAACAGTCCGCCGAGGCAGCCCGCCAGAATTTCCAGAAAAATGATCACGATCCTGATGGATGCCAGAAAGGGACCGGCCTTTTCCAGGGCCAGGAAAACCGCTTCGTACTTCTTGTCTCCCATCTCCGCCAAAAGACGGAGCCGCGATTTCCTGCAGCAAGCCAGGGCGGTTTTAAGAAAAGAAAAGAAACCCGCCCCGAGAATAATAACGAGGAGAATAATGATTTTCGGAATAAGGCCCCTAGGGCCTCCTGTATCCCCCATGGCTTTAGATAGATCCGATTTCTTCCCTGGTGATGGGCCGCACAATGGAGATCCCGGCCTGGGAAGTTTCCAGGATTTTATTCTTGCCGTCCGGGGCCGATTCCCCAAAGACCTGGACTATGGGATACCGGGGGTTTTCAGGGTTCACATCCACTACCTGGCCCTTTTTGCCTGAGGAAAGGAGCACATACAGGCCGATGGGATATATCGAAAGAGAAAACACCAGGGCTCTCACCACCGTATCGTCGTACTGCTTCCCCTCGTTTTTGAGGAGCTCAAGCATTCCCGTATAGCCGTCTTTGGCTTCTTTATGGGGCCGCTGGGAAGAAAGGGCCTCGTAGGAACAGGCCACCGCGATTATCTTGGCGTAGAGGCTGATTTTGTAGCCCGTGAGCTTTTGGGGGTAGCCGGAGCCGTTTTCCCGCTCGTGGTGTTCCAGGGCGGCCAGGTTGACCGTGAGGGGGAAGTCAAAAGATTTAAGGAGATTAAACCCCAGGATCGGGTGGGTCAGAATGGCTTTGCGTTCCTGGGGCAGGAGGGCCCGTTTGGAGAAATAGATCTGCGGGGGGAGTTTGATCATGCCGATCTCGTGGAGCAGGGCCGCCACCCCAAGCTCGATGAGCCTGTGGTTGGGCAGCTTGAGGTACGACCCCATGATAATGGCAATGATGGTCGATTTTACCGCGTGGGAGGCCAGGTAGTTGTCATCGGGGCTGGAGAGGGTATTCTTCTGGACCCTCATGAGGAAACGCTGGTCCTCCCGAATTATATCGCAGGCGGACTTGATTTTTTCCGCCACTTCCTTGAAATCCAGCTTATTTTTAATGGCCGCCTGGGTAAAAAGATTTTCCGCATATTCCTGAAAAGAAGAATAAAATTCTTCGGCTTTTTTTATTCTGTCGCTGTCGCTTAAAGACGCGGCTTCGATAAGCGGTTCCTTCGTCTCGGCGGCGAGAACCTCCCGGGGTTCTCCGGCGCTGAATACCTTGTCAAATTCCCATTCATGAAGGATCCTTATCATCTCCCTGGTAATGGGTATCTCCGGGGTCGCCAGGATAAATCGGCTGTCCAGATACACGACTTGGGAAAAACAAGTGCCCGGCGGAATATTTTTGACGAGGAAATTCTTCATCTGCGACGCCGCGGATTTATCTAAACCGAGGTCACCCTCCGCCGGCGGAACCGCGGGTTTATTATCGCTCAAGAGCCTTTTCCTCCTGCTTCTTCCCTCTATACTCAAACTGCTATATTAAACTATTATAATTAAACTATCATATTTTAAACAGTTCCGCAATGCGGTCAGGAGAAGTTGTTTGAAATTCCGTTATATATTGATAATATTCAATATTTTTTTGTTTTTTTTTGCGGCTGTCCTCTGTCTTATTCCTTTTTTTACCCTGGGTTCTTCTTTTTCCCTTTCTTTCTGGCTCTCCAACTGGTATCTCCTCCTGGCTTTTGTTTTGATTCCGGCGGCTGTGGACGGCTACTATGTTGTTAACCGCCGGCTTCTTCTGCTTTTGGAAAAAGAAGACTGGCCGGCCCTGGTTTATTACCTTGAAGAAAAGGTCATCCGCCGGGGGAAATATACCCCCCATCTGGTGCGGCTTCTGGCGAACGCCTACCTGGTGCTTTCGGATTCCGCCGCGGTGATAAGCCTGGAAAAAAAGATAGCCATCGCCAGGCCTGATCTCCTGGAAACCAACGCCCTGCTGTTCGGCGCCGCTCGCATCCTGGGGCGGGACATTCCCGGGGCCGTCCGCTTTTTCAGCGCCCGCCTTGAGAACGCCAAACCCCCGGGGAAGCAGTGGCTCCGCTGGTATTACGGGTTCTCCCTGCTCCGGAACCGGCAGCCCGAAAAGGCGGCTGAAGAATTCTCCCGCCTTGCCGCCGCCAGCAGGGACGGGGTTGTGGCGGGGCTGGCTTCTTTTTTCCTGGACGGCCCCCTGGCCGCCGCCCTGCCTGAAAAGGCTCCCGCCTTCAAAGCCGCCGCCTCCGAAGGCAGGAACCGGGTACGCAGGGCCCTGCCCGGGCAAAAAAACTGGACCCGGGAAACCGGAAAGCTCCGCACCGAAATCTATGCCGCGGCCCTTTCACAGTACATGGACGAGGCGGGCCGCTGGCTCTACGGTAATTCTTGAATTGAAGAGATTGAAGGGATTTTTGAGATTGAAAGGATTTTTGAGATTGAAGGGACTTTTTATAGAAGGGAATAGATAGTATGAGAAACTTTGAAAAATCATCAAAACTGGATAATGTCTGCTACGACATCCGGGGGCCCGCCTTAAAAGAGGCCAGACGGCTGGAGGAAGAAGGCTTCAGGATCATCAAGCTCAATATAGGCAACCCCGCCGCCTTCGGTTTTACCGCCCCTGACGAGATCATTCACGATATGATTGTGAACCTCCAGAACGCCCAGGGTTACGGCGAGTCCCAGGGCCTTTTTGCCGCCCGCAAAGCGGTTATGCATGATTTCCAGTCCAAGGGAATCATGGACGTGGGGATCGACGATATTTACATCGGGAACGGCGTAAGCGAACTCATCATGATCTCCATGCAGGGCCTTCTGGATTCAGGCGACGAGGTCCTCATCCCCATGCCCGACTATCCCCTGTGGACCGCGGCGGTTAACCTCTCGGGGGGCCGGGCGGTGCATTACCACTGTGACGAAGGCGCCGAGTGGAACCCCGACCTGGAGGACATACGCGCCAAAGTAACGGAAAAGACCAAGGCTATCGTGGTGATTAACCCCAATAACCCCACCGGCGCGGTGTACAGCCGGGAAATTCTTGAAGGCATAGGCAGGATCGCCGATGAACATTCCCTCATTGTATACGCCGATGAAATTTACAGCCGCATCACCTACGACGGCGCCGCGCACATCCCCATGGCTTCGATAAACCCCGATATTCCCACCATCAGCTTCGACGGCCTTTCCAAAGCCTGGCGGGCCGCCGGTTTCAGGGCCGCCTGGATGGTGCTTTCGGGAAACAAAAAAATACTTTCCGGGTATATCGAAGGTCTGGACATGCTTTCCAATATGCGGCTCTGCGCCAATATGCCCGCCCAGTTCGGTATCCAAACCGCCCTGGGGGGCTACCAGAGCGTTAAGGATCTCATCCTGCCCGGCGGGCGCCTCAAGGAGCAGAGGGACGCGGCGGTGAGCCTGGTCAACGCCATTCCCGGCCTTTCGGTAGTCATGCCCAAAGGCGCCCTCTACTGTTTCCCCCGGATCGACATGCAGCGTTTTAACATCCGGGACGACGAGAAGTTTATCATGGATCTCCTGAAGGAACAGCACATGCTGCTGGTTCAGGGTACGGGCTTCAACTGGAGAGAGCCGGACCATTTCCGCATCGTCTTCCTCCCGGACAAAGAGACCCTTACAGAAGCCATAAAGAGGCTGGAAAAATTTTTGGGACACTACCGGCAGGAGTAAGTTCAGGGGATAAAAAAAAGCGATGCGCCTGGACGTCTCAGATAAAATCTGTTGCGCACCGCCCGTTATTTTTTGGAGGGGGGTTCCCTCCCGGTAATTATAGTATCGGCCTCATAAATTCGGATCTTTAGGATTTTTAGAGGGATTGTTTCCATTTTGTCTAACAACCACAGACCTCACGGAGGAAAGCAGAAATTTCAAACAAAAAGTCCCTGTTGTCCGTACCGCCGGTGAGCAAAATTCGTCCGGTTTATGCATGTTTCGACACAGAGCGCGTGCCGGGGCCGGCGCGGTTTTTAAAAGGCGGGCCTTTGGAAGGCGCGGAAAAAATTCGCCTCCGCCAGGGCCTCCAGTTCTTCCGGCGTCCCACCGGGACTGCCCGCTTCGTTTCGCAGATCCGCCGCGCCCCGGCAGATGAGGGGAAGATCCTCCCAGCCGGAGAAGGCCCTGGCCCTGAGGGGCTGATAGGGGGCGTCGGTTTCCAAAAGGAGCCGTTCCGCGGGGAGGGCGGCACAGCAGTGCCGGGCCTCCTTGTGGTTGGTGAGCACGGAAGCGCCGAAAGAAAAATACCCGTTCACCCCCCGGCGGAGCAGAGCCTCCCCCTCTCCCAGGGTTCCTGGCCAGGAATGGAAGATCACCGCGGGGAGTTTCTTTAACCGCCCGGTACAGGCAAACACTTTGTGCATGGCCCGGCGGACATGGAGCACCAGGGGGAGGCCGTACCGCAGGGCGGTCTCCAGATGAAGGGTGAAAATTTCATCCTGGATTTTTTCGGTTGCCCTGTACGCGTCGTTGTAGAGATCGAAGCCCGTCTCCCCTAGGGCTCCCAGTCTTCCCTCGGCGGCTAGTTCCGCCATGAGATCAAGATGTCCGCCAAAAGTTTTTTGCGAAGCCGGCAACTGGGGATGGACGGCAAAGCAGGGAATCACCGGCGGTGCGCCTTCTTCCTGGGCCTTCCGGCCGAGGGCCTCGTGGTACTCAAACTGCTCCCGGTTCCAGGAGTTGGCCGCGCAGGCTACGTTCATGCGCCGGCGGCGTTCTTCGGCGTCGCCGAGATACCGGAGAAGATCGAAGGGATGGCAATGGGCATCGGTAAGCATACTACTACCTTGTTTAGTCTAAAGGATCTGGTAAGGAATTTAAACCGCCAAGGCGCCGAAGGCGCGCCAAAGAAGAAAAAATGTAATTCTTTATGGTACAACAAATTATCATAGTCAACCACGGCTTTGTCCATAGTCAATGATATTGTAAAAGAATACGCCTATACCTATCCCAAATAAATGGGAAAAGAATTTTGGCGGTGATCCGGAAAGTATGATGGTATAGAGGAAACCGGGAATGACAAAGAGGACAAAAGACGATTCTATTTTCCGTGCGCCAGGTTTAAAACCACCGCCTTTAGGCGGTGGTTGTTTAGTTTTATCTTTTTTCTCCCGCCTCCGAACTTTCTAATCCTTTATGTGTTTTCAAGCTTTTCCCCGGCTGCCAATTCTTTTATTCCGTTTGGTATAGTAATACGCGATACTCAGGAAATTCTGCTGACTTGGCTGACCCTGCCATAGCCTATTGACCTGGCATCGTCTGTCAGAAACAATTTTTTGTGTCGTTCATTGAGCAATGGCAGCATCGCTTTTATACGATTCACATCACCAGTATTCAGAGCTTTTCCCAAAACTTCAGTTTTGGGAAAAGCTCTGAATATATCATTTTTACCAGATATATTTATTTTTGTCAATACTTATATATATTATTTCAAGGTAATAGCACTTATTTTTTTAACTTCTGAAATCCTCTTAAAACCGCAATAGTTACGAAGAAGAACCTAACCGCAAGGTCGAATCGAACCTCCGGTTCGCAGGCGTTTTGATACAAAAACTTATGCGACTTTTTCGACTTGGAGGTTAAAAATTCCTTCAATTTCGGTGATTTCCCAGACCTTGAAAGTAAGTGCTGTTGCCCTGGCCTCCGTAGTGCGTAGTGCGTAGTGCGTGATGCCTAATAAATAAACCTAGCCGAAAACATGGATGCCTAATAACTAAAAACCTAGCCCAAAATATACTGGTTCTGACCCGCAAGGAGGAACCGAGTGAGGCTAGACATGCACAG
>JAISRW010000189.1 GCA_031273405.1 Treponema sp. | reverse complement strand
TTGGGAAAGCTGCCTTAGATTTATGGGAAAAAGCGGGCCGCAAGCCGCTTTTTCCAGGAGCCTGTCCCAAAACCGTGCGCTTCCAGCGCACAGTCAATTAGTTTTGGGACAGGCTCTATCATCATACCATTTACATAATAAAAATTTATATGTTAAAATAGTACTAAATTTAGGAAAATTATACAAATCTCGGGGGAAGCCTATGTTCTTGCCGAAGAAAAAGGAGGCCATGTGCCGGATCGGAATTTTCGGAGTAACGTATCTCTCTCACCGGGAAACCAGATCTACCTGGAACGTCCCCAGATAGACATCCTTCTCGAAAAAGCTGTACAAAACCCGGTAGTCATTGCCTGCGCCGGCGCAGGGTACGGGAAAACCCATGCGGTTTACTCTTTTGTCCGCAAATACAAGATCCTCACCAGTTGGATTCAGCTTTCCGAGCGGGATAATATCCGCGACCGGTTCTGGGAAAATTTTATCGCCGGGGTTACCCTGGTCAACCAGAAGGCCGCGGTCAGGCTGGCAAAGATCGAGTTTCCGGAAACGGAACGGCAGTTTGAACGGTATATGACCATCCCCCGGATGGAGACGCCTTCCGACATGAAATGCATCTTTGTCTACGACGATTTTCATCTTATCCATGACAAGGCGGTTTTGCGGTTCATGGAAGGCTCTATCACCTCCAACTTCCCCAATATCACCTCTATCATCATATCCCGGAGCGAACCGCCCCTTAATCTTGTAAAACTCCTCTCCAAGGGGCTTTTGGGCAGGATCACCGAGGACGATCTCCGGTTCAGCCGGGAAGAAATGGTTGAATATTTCCGCATCCAGGATATCAAGCCTTCGCCCCGGGCGATTTCTTCGATATACCATGATACCGAAGGCTGGGCTTTTGCCATACACCTGGCGGGGCTGTCCCTGAAAAACGCCTCTCCCGGCGCGGACTATGTGCCCCAGGCGATGCGATCGAATATTTTCAAACTGATAGAAAGCGAGATCATCACGGTCATATCCGGGGAACTGCGGAAATTTCTCATCAAGTTATCCCTCATCGATCATCTGATACCGGAACTGCTTCAGAAAATCGCCGCCGGCAGGCCGCTGATCGAGGAAATGGAACAGATTAGCTCTTTCATCCGCTTTGATACCTACCTCAATGCCTACCGGATACATCATCTGCTTCTGGAATATTTAACCGGAAAACAACAAGAGCTTTCCGGGGAGGAACAGCGGGAGGTCTACGAACAGGCCGCCGGATGGTGCGTCCAAAACAGCCAAAAGCTGGACGCCATTAACTATTACGAAAAGGCGGGGGACTATGCCCGGCTAATCGACGTGGTCTATACCCTTCCCCTGGTCATGCCGAACAGGACCGCCCAGATGCTGCTGGAAATTCTGAACCGGGCGCCCCCGGAAATATACGATCAAATTGCCAACGCCCATATACTCCGCACCAGGCTCTATCTCACCCTTGAAATGTTTGAAAAGGCGAAGGAGGAACTTTCCGCGCTTATAACGAAGGTTGAAGCCCAGCCCCCCTCTTCCTCCACAAGCCGGAGTCTGGCGGGGTGTTACAATAACCTGGGATTTATCGGCCTGCTGACCAGTTCCTACACCAGGGATTACGACTATGTCCGTTATTTTGAACGGGCCAAGCAGCACTATGATCAAAGCCACTATGAAACAAAACCCCCTGTATCGGTGATAAGCCTGACTTCCTACCTCTGCCGGGTGAACAGCGAGGAAAAGGGAGAATTCGAACGGTACATAGATGCCGTCACCGGCGCGGTTCCCTATCTGTCGGTTTCTATGGGGGGATGCGCCCTGGGTATGGATGATCTGGCCCGGGGGGAATTGGCCTTTTTTAAGGGGGATATGTCCGGGGCGGAAACCATGAGCCTCCAGGCCCTCCATAAGGCCCGGCAGGGGAATCAGTACGAGATCGAAAACCGCGCCCTCTTTTATCTTTTGCGGATTAACCTTTCCCGGGGAAACTATGAAAAAATCCAGGAAATGCTGCGGCAGATGGAAGCCCAGCTTGACCAGACTTGCTACGTCAACCGCTTCACCTACCATGATATCGTTACCGGCTGGTACTACTCCCAGATCGGGCAGCCGGACAGGCTTGCCGCTTGGCTGAAAAACGATTTTGAGGAAAGTGATCTCAATTCTATGGCCCACGGCCTGGAGATTCTGGTCAAGGCAAAATATCATCTTGCCGAAAAGCGGTACCCCGCGGCTCTGGCAGTGCTGGAAAGCCAGGGAGAGCGGAACAGCCGCTGGGCCCATGTCCTGGGAAAAATCGAAATAAGCGTCCTGGAGGCGGTATGCCAGTACAGGCTCCGGGAGAAAGAGAGCGCCTTCGCCGGCCTGGAACACGCCTACAGCCTGGCCCAGCCCAACGCCCTCTACATGCCCTTTATAGAGATGGGCAAAGATATGCGGGCCCTAGCGGGGGCGGCCTTAAAGGACGGGGCTACGGCCGTCCCCTCCGTATGGCTGGAAAGGGTCTGCCGGAACGCTTCGGCCTACGCGAAAAAGTTGTTTATGGAGGCGGAACAACGCCGCCCCGCCGCGCAAGAGCGGAGGCAGTCGGACCGGGCGGCCGTAGTCCTTTCCCGGCGGGAGAAGGAAATCCTTACCGGCCTTTCCCAGGGCTTCACCCGGGAAGAGATCGCCGGCTTCTCTTCCATATCGGTGAATACGGTGAAAAGCGTTATCCGCAGCATCTACAACAAACTGGGGGCGGTTAACCGGGCCGACGCGGTGCGGATCGCCACCCAACTCGGCCTCCTGGGGAGCCGGGGCTAGGATCCTGTTGCACCTGTAGGTTTTTATGGCTTTTTTCAAAGAAAAATGCCATAAAAACCACGATAAATGGGCATACTTTCGGAGTTTGTAAGGTGAAAAATCGCCTGCAAGGCGATTTTTGGAGGTTTTATGCGCGAAGCGCAACAAACTCCTAGCAGCCTGTTTGGTATAAATGTTGGTTGATGAGCTTTTCCCAAAACTCGGTTAGTTTTGGGAAAGCCTCTGATTTTATGGATTTTTATATGATTTTATGTGTCAAGGGCAACAATTCCGGTCCGGCCGTTTGGCGGACGCTGACAAAAAAATCGCCAAACGATAAAATACATATAACCAGGAGTTTGTGGGGCTTTGCCCCAAAGGAGCCCATTAATTGTGGTTTTTTTTGCTAAAAAAACCATAAAAACCTACAAGTGCAACAGGCTGCTAGGAGCCGCGGACCTTCGGTTCGATGGTTCGAGCGCAGTTTGTAAGGTAAAAACTCGCCGGATCGGCGGTTTTTTAAAGTTTTATGAGCGAAGCGCAACGAAGTGCTGGAGGCTTTCCCAAAACTTCAGTTTTGGGAAAGCCTCACTACTCAGGCGTTTATATGCCAATAATGGCTTAGGGGGAACTTGAAATCAACAACCCTCTCCTGAATAGCTGCAAAAAATGAAAAACATAATGAAAAACATGAAAAAAACGAAAGAGCAAAAGGATCAGAAAAAAGAGCAGGAACAGTTCTTCCTTGACCGGCCCCGGATAGACAGGCTCCTGGAGGAGGCCCTGTACAGCCATGTGGTTACCGTGGTGGCGGGAGAAGGCTGCGGAAAGACCTATGCGGTACATTCTTTCCTGCAAAAAGATCCCCGGGACGTTATCTGGGTCCAGCTTTCCGGGCGGGATAATCTGGGCTGGCGCTTTTGGGAGAATTATACCGAAGAGGTGAGGCTCTACAACCCGGAAGCAGGGAAACTCCTGGTGGAACTGGGCTTTCCTGAAACGCCGCCGCAGTTTGAACGCTTCATGACCATTATCAACGAAAAGGTTATAAGCCCCAAGCGGTATGTGCTGGTATTTGACGATTTTCACCTTGTCAAAAGTTCCCCGGTCCTGCGCTTTATGGAAAAGGCCATGACCGTCCCGGTTTCAAAAAACAACATCGTCCTGATTTCCCGGACCGAACCGGAGATCAACACCATCGCCTTTCTGGCCAAGGGCTTCCTCTCCCAGATTACCGCCGAGGATCTCCGGTTCAGCGAAGAGGAAATCGGCGAGTATTTCCGGTTCCACCATATCCCCCTTGAGGCCGGAGAGCTTACCCGGATATGCCGGGACACCGAGGGCTGGGCACTGGCGGTGGGCCTGATCCTCCAGGAAATGAAGGCCCGCCAGGCGGACGGGGAGAGCCGTCGCCTGGACCATGTAGCGGACCCGGTCAGGAAAATAATCGAAACGATCTTTCAGGACATGGACGGGGAATTGCGAAAATTCCTCATCAAGCTTTCCCTGATCGAGCATTGGCCCCGGAATCTTCTGGACACCCTCGACCCGGAGGGGAACAATATCTCCGCCATGGAACAGCTCAGCGCCCTGATCCGCTATGACCGCTATCTCCACGGCTACCGGATCCATCACCTCTTTCTGGACTCCCTCCGGGAAAAACAGGGGGAGCTTTCCCCGGAGGAGATTCAGGAGGTCTATGCCAAAGGGGCCCGGTGGTGCATCGAGAACAACCTGCCCACCGACGCCGCGGTGGACTACGAACGGGCCCGGGACTACGGGGGGCTTGTCCGGCTTGTCAACTCTCTGCCCCGGATCCCGCCCAACACGGTGGCTTCCTTTTTCATAGGAATCCTGGAAAGCCTGGCCGCCGAAAATACGGAAGCCGGAGAAAACGAGGATCTCCTCTTTTTGCGGTTTATCGTCCGCCCCCGGTTCCTGATGTGCCTTGGCCGCTTTGAGGAATCAGCCGGGGAATCCAGGGAGGCGATCAAACAGTTCGAGGCCCGGCCCCCCAGCCCCCTGCGTTCCCAGATGCTTTCGGCGGCTTATAATAACCTGGGGACCCTGATCATCCAGACCTGCCGGCATACCAAGAATTATAACTGCACCCCCTATTTTGAGCGGGGCTATCATTATTACCTGGAAAACCCCGATCTCTCCAGGGGGCAGAAAGGCCAGAGCAATCTCAGCTCCTATATCCTCCAGGTGGGATACCCCACGGAACCGGGGGAAATCGAAAAGGCCCTGGACATCATTACCCCCGCCATAGCCTACGCTTCGAGTTCCATGAACGGATACCTCTACGGCGCCGATCTCCTGGGCCGGGCGGAACTGGCCTACTATCAAGGGGATATCAACAAGGCGGAAAATTTTTTCCGCCAGGCCGTATACCGGGGCCGGGAAAAAAAGCAGTACGAGGTGGAAAACCGCGCCCTCTTTTACCTTATGCGGATCTGCATCCACACCGGCAGCCTGGCGGAGATCCTGAAACTGCGGCGCCAGTTGGACGCCCAGTTGGAGATACCGGAATACCTCAACCGCTACACCATCCACGATATCGGCATGGGGCGCTTCTATGTCCAGATCGGGGAAACCGGGAAAATCGCCCCCTGGATCCGGGACGAGCGCGAAGAGGGGGAATTAAATTCCCTGTTCCACAACTTCAACATCCTGGTAAAGGCCCAGTGCCTCTTCGCGGAAAAACAGTATGCCGGGACATTGCGCACCCTGGGGCAGGAGAAGGACCGGCGGGATCTGGGGAGCTTCCTCCTGGGGAAACTGGAAATCACGGCCCTTGAGGCGGCGGCCCGCTTCAGGCTGGGAGAGGAAGAGGCCTTTGCGGCCCTGGAAGATGCCTACCAAATAGCCGCCCCAAACAAGTTGAATATGCCTTTTATCGAGCTGGGGGAGGATATGCGGGATTTGGCCAGGGCCGCCCTTGCCCGGAAGGATGGCGGGATTCCCCGGCCCTGGCTGGAGACGATACAGGTAAACGCCTCCGCTTATGCTAAGAAGCTTTCGGCGGCTCTCAGGTTCCTTCGGGAAGGAGAAGAGGGCCCCGGGACGGTGTTCCTGAACTCCAAGGAGAGGGCGGTCCTGGAGGGTCTTTCCCAGGGCTTTACCCGGGGGGAGATAGCCCGGAGGGGCGGCCTGTCGGTGGGAACGATCAAACCCCTCATCAAGCGGGTCTACGAAAAACTCGGGGCGGTCAACCGGGCCGACGCGGTACGGATCGCCTCCACTTCGGGGCTCCTGCGGCCCGGGAAAGCCCCCCGAGGCAGCGGTTATTAATCCTCCCCCCTCTTTTTTCTCCATTCCCTATTACCTCTTCCCCGTTTTATACCGAAGATCAAAGAGTGCGCGTAAAGAGAGAGGATGTAACTACTCAGGACTAATGCGGGGATAG
>JAISRW010000165.1 GCA_031273405.1 Treponema sp. | reverse complement strand
CTTCTTCCAGAAAGCCGAGTTTGAGGTAGGCGCCGCCCAGGGCGTGCATCAGTTCCGGTTCGGGCCCCAGGGTACGGACGGCGTTTTGCAGCAGCGAGAGGATCTTCTTCTCGTCCCCCAGGGTGCGGGCTTCCAGGAGTATGGAAAAGCGCCGGATGATGTTTTCGTCTCCCCCCATAGCCCCGGCTTCCCGGAGGGCTTTTTTCAGGGCCTTCCAGTCCCGGCCCTCCCAGGAAACCAGAATATCCGCGTACCGGAATTCAAGTTCTCCAGGCTCCTGCTCTATGGCCCTGAGGAGATGGTTGTGGGCGGCGGAAAAATCCCTCAGGTTCCTCAGGGCTTCCGCGCAGATAGCGTGAACCATGGGGCTTCCTTCGCGGGTTTTTAGCCAGTCCCGGCAGGCCCCCAGGGCCCTCCGCCATTCTCCGGCTTCCATGAAGGAACGGATCATAAAGAGATCCACCAGTTCGCTGTTCCAGGGCAGTTCGGGAACCCCCGGCTCCCTGGCGCGGATTTGTTCTATTTCTTCCAGAGCCTCCCGGTTCCTGCCCAGGGCCATGAGAATCGAAGCCCTGGACCAGCGGATGCGCCGGTCTTCGGGGGCAAAGGCGAGGGCCCCGGTATAGTGTTCCAGGGCCTCCTCCATGCGGCCTGTTTCCCTGCATGCCCTTCCCAACTCCAGGGAGAGAAAGGGGCTGCGGACGCCGAAGTCTTTGCCGTTTTCCAGGACAAAGCGGAGCATTTGCAGGGCCAGGTCGTATTCCTCAAGGCCGCAGAGCCGTATTCCCCTCACCAGGAGAGCGTTGAGGTAGGCCCGGTATATACGGCGGTTTTCCCGTTCCGAAAGCTTTTCCCTCCCCGGCGTCTCCACCGCCCCCTGGAGCATATCCACCGCCGCCTGGGAATGTTTGGATTTAAGGTAGGCCGTGCCCAGGAGGGCCATGGTTTCGGGATCTCCCGGATTGTACTCAAGGCTCTTCCTGAGGAGGGGAACCGCCTTGTAGGGCATGCCTATGGTGAGATAGGTGCGGCCGGCGAAAAGATAGCCCTCGCCGGATTTTGGCTTGAGTTTGAGGTAATCGTTAAAGGCGGCTAAGGCCCGGGAAAAATTTTTAAGGCCGTGAAAGGATCTTCCCAAAAGCAGCCAGGCTTCGGCAGGCGGGTCCGGTTCCCAGAGGAGTTCCCCCAGGATCTTGACCGCCCGGCGGTAATCGCCCCTTTTCCCCGCCGCCGAGGCAAGGGCAAGCTTTCCGAGCCCCCCGGCCCCCTTTTTCGCGATGGCCTTCAAAAGCCGCTTTACTTAGCCCGGGAGAGGGTTACGGCGCAGGTGATCACGATGTCTTCCACCGAGGCCCCCCGGGACAGATCGCTTATGGGTTTGGCAAAACCCTGGAGGAAGGGCCCGAAGGCTTCGGCTCTGCCCAGGCGCTGAACCAGTTTGTAGCCTATGTTGCCCGCCCCCAGGTCCGGGAAAACGAGGGTATTCACCCTGCCCCTGACGGGGCTGCCGGGGGCTTTTTTGTCGGTTACCGAGGGAACCAGGGCGGCATCGGCCTGGAGATCCCCGTCGATGAGGAGATCCGGCGCCTTGGCCTTGACCAGATCCAGGGCGGCCTTTACCTTGAGCACGTTGGGATGATCCCCCCCCGAACCCTTGGTGGAGAAGGAGAGGAAGGCTACGGCGGGTTCGGCGCCGAGGAATTCCCGGCAGGACTGGGCCGCGGATTGGGCGATTTCCGCAAGCTGTTCCGCCGTGGGATCGGGCACAACCGCGCAGTCCGAGAAGATGAGGGCCCCGTCAACGCCCCAGGAAGGATCGGTGGTCTGCATCACAAAGCAGGACGAGGCGGTTTTGGAGCCCGGCACGGTGCCTATGATGGCCAGCCCCGCCCTGAGTACGTCGGCGGTGGTGTTTTCCGCGCCCCCCACCATAGCGTCGGCGTCGTTCAGGCGGACCATCATGGCGCCCCAGCGCAGGGGGGCGGCTATGTCGATCCTGGCCTGTTCCGGGGTCATCCCCTTGTGTTTGCGTAATTCGTAGTATTCGCCGACATATTTTTCGACCAGCGACGACGAAGCGGGGTTAATGACCGCGACCCCTTCAAGATCCACCCCTTCCTGGGCGGCGGTCTTTTGTACTTCCGATTCCCTGCCCAAAAGGGTGACCGAAGCGGCCAGCCCTTCGCTGACCAGTATACGCGCCGCCTTTACCGTCCGGGGCTCGGTCCCCTCGGGCAATACCAGCCGTTTTTGCAGGGATTTGGCTTTTGACCTCATTTCTTTCACAAAGTCCATTATTCGCTCCTTTGTATATTGTTTATACTAAAAACAAGCATAAATAAAAACCATAAAGAATGAACTTTTCCCAAAACTCAGCTGGTTTTGGGAAAGCCTCGAATAAGTCGGAAAAGAAGGGAAAAAGAAAAAGAAGGCTCATTTTCCTGTTTTCTTCCCTTTTCGACCGCGAAGCTCTGTTCGATTTCACTTCGCGCTTAAATTCCTTACCGGATCATTTAGGCTAAACAAGGTACCGGTATAATCTTTTTAAGTATAATCTATTTAATCCCGACTGGCAATAACGTAACGGGTGCGGTCCAGGGCCAGCGCATATAAACTTTTTACCCCTTACAAATCCCGCCGGACCTCCGGTCCGAAACTACATAACTTAGAGGCTTTCCCAAAACTTCAGTTTCGGGAAAGCAACCTTAAATTTGAGTCCCCTCCGAAAAGGGGCTTTTTTGTAAATTTGACATTTCTGGTCTTTCGTAAGTCATTGTATTATAAGGACTTAGGATTTCAGAAAAAGATCGAAATTCACGGAAACAGGGTTTTCGGAGGGGACTCAACAGTAAAACCGCCGGGGTGCGGCGCTAGGAGCCTGTTGTACTTGTAGGTTTTTGTGACTTTTTTTAGCAAAAAAGTCACAAAAACCACGATTATTGGGCATCCTTTACGCAGTTTGTAAGGTAAAAAATCGCCTGCAAAGCGATTTTTTGAGGTTTTATACGCGAAGCGTAACAAACTGCTCGGCGCCGTACTGCCGGGGTTTTTGAAAAAAAAACTCTAAACGCTTAGTATAGTGTATATGAAGAAACGAATATATATTATCGGCCACCGGAACCCCGATACCGATTCGGTGGTGTCCGCGGCGGCCTACGCGCGGCTCAAGCAGGCCCAGGGGCTGGACCACTGTTTTGCCGCCAGGGCGGGGAAATTAAGCCCCCAAACCGAATATATCCTGGACCGCTTCGGGGTTCCGGCCCCGGAATATCTGCCGGACCTCATCCCCAAGGCGGCCTATTATCTTTCGGAGCCGCCGGTGACGGTTAACGCCGATGTCTCCCTCTGGGACGCCCTGGAACGGATGCAGCAGGAGGGGCTGCGGGTATTGCCCATCGTGGACAGCGACGGGGTCTATCAGAGCATGCTCCACTACAAGCTCTTTGCCCGGTACGTGATCGCCAATATCAACCCCCACACCAAATCGGCCTTCCCGGTTTCCCTGGATCATCTGGTGAGCACCCTCCGGGCTTCGCCTGTCACCCTCTATGACGATAAGGAGGTGAAGGAATCCCCCCTGGTGGTAGCGGCGTCCTATAACGAGTACTTTAAAAGCCACCTGGAACATGAAAACCCCGATGACGCCCTGGTAATCCTGGGGGACCGCTGGGATATTCAGGAGTTCTGCCTGAAACGCCGGGTCCGGGCGCTTATCCTTTCCAACGGCCATACCCTGGGGCCGGGCCTGGCCGCCCTGGCGGAAGCAAACCGGGTGTCGGTGATAAGCAGCCCCTACGATACTTCCTCCACCGCCATGCTCGCCATTTATTCGGTCCCCGTGGGGGCTGTGGGGGATACCGCCGTTCCCCTGATGCGGCTCACGGATACGATAAAAAAGATCCGGCCCCCCCTTTCCCGGGCGCCCTCCCGGTGTATTCCCATCGGCGATGAAGGCGGCCGGGTGATGGGGGTTATTTTTGAGGGGGACCTGATCGAGGAGCCGAATATCGAAGTGATCCTGGTGGACCATAACGAACCAAGCCAGGCCATAGAGGGCATTGAAAACTACAAAATTCTTGAAGTGATCGATCACCACCGGTTGGGGAACCTGGCGACCAAGTATCCTATCACCTTTATTAATAGGGTGGTGGGGGCGACCTGTACCATTATCACCAATCTGTACCGGGAACAGGGGGTTACCCCCGATAAGGAAATCGCCTCGGCGCTGCTCTGCGGCATCCTGGCGGATACCCTTTCCCTCCAGTCCGCCACCACCGCCGATACCGACCGGGAGGTCGCGGCCTACCTGTCCGCCCTGACGGGCCTGGAGATTCAGAGCCTGAGCAACGATCTGCAATCCGCCGCGAACCAGGTTAATACCTGCCCGGCGGAGGAACTGGTGACTATGGATATGAAGGAATACGCCGAACAGGACTTGGCCTTCTCGGTAAGCCAGATCGAGACCGATAGCCCGGATATCCTCATTCTCCGGATGGATGAACTTTTTACCGTCCTGGAGGACATCAAAAACAAAAAGGATCTGCTTTTTTCGGCTCTCCTGGTAACCGACGTCACCACCCTGGACTCCCTGCTTTTTATCCGGGGAGAAAAGTCCTTTATAAGCCAGATACATTTTCCCGTGATAAACGAGGGAATTTACCTGCTCAAGGATGTGGTTTCCCGGAAAAAACAGCTTATCCCTCTGGTTTCGGAACTTATAGAGTCAATGGCAAAATAGGCAAAATCAGCGGTTTTACTTGAGTTTTGGGAAAAGCTCCCTCATCTTTATCTTTGCCTCTCTTTTTTAGTGTTTTTCGCGGTTAAATGCTCGTGCGGTCCGTGGAACTGTCCGAGATCCCTCCAGGCGGAATAGACGGCGGCGAAAAAAAGTGTCATGCTAAGGCTTTCCCATCGAACCGGAGGTTCGCGCTAACCGGGTTTTGGGAAAACATCGGCATAGTAAACTTGGGGAGGCAGAGGAATGAAGGTAATTGCTTTTAACGGGAGCCCCCATACCGGCGGGGTTGTGGCAAAGGGGATCTCGGTGATGGCCGGGGCATTGGAAAGGGAAGGCATAGAGACCGGGATCGTTACGGTGGGTAACAGGAGCATCCGGGGCTGTATGGATTGCCGGAAATGCAAGGATACCGGGAAATGCGTCATTGACGACGAGGTTAACTCCTGGCGGGAGGAGGCTCTGGGAGCGGAGGGTATCATACTGGGGAGTCCGGTGTATTACGGCGGCATAGCCGGGACTTTCAAGTGTTTTCTGGACCGCTTCTTCTTTCCCGGCCCGGATCTGCGCTATAAGGCCGGCGCCTCGGTGGTGTCCTTAAGGCGTTCCGGGGGTATCGCCGCTTTTCAGCAGATTAACAATTACTTTAACCTGGCCCAGATGCTCATCACCCCCGGCGTCTATTGGAACGTGATCCACGGAAACACCCCCGAAGAACTGGCCGAAGACGAAGAGGGCCTTCAGATTATGGAAGTCCAGGGCCGGAATATGGCCTGGCTCATCAAGACCCTGAGGGCCGGCAAACAAGAAGCGCCCCTGCCGCCTCCGATCATCCCGAGAAAGCGGACCAATTTCATCCGTTAGCAGTTTGCCGCGCTCCGCGCGTAAAGCGGACGCCGCGCGTCCGATTGCGCTTCACGGTCAATTCGGCGCCCCAGGAGTTTGTGGGGCTTTTGCCCCACGATCATATCAATTTACAATTTCTTGCAAGGAGGAGAAACTATGCAAAAAGACACTGTTATTTTATTGGCAAAGTACAACAAGGCGGCTAATGAGGCTATGAACGGAATCGTTGGGACCTTAAACGCCGGAGAATGGGACAAGCCTCTGGGCGGTTATTTCTCCTCGGTCAGGAGCTTGTGTTCCCACCTCTACATCTGCGACTTCAACTGGCTTAAACGCTATTCAAAGCTGAGGGACTTCGCCGTTTTTAACGATCCCTTCTTCGCCCGGGAATCCTATTCCTTCAAGGAAGAATTTTTTCCGGATATGGGGGAATACCTTTCGATGCGGCCGGAACTGGACGACAGGATAACCGCCTTTGCCGGCGGAATCAGCGGAAGCGACCTTGAGAGGCCGCTTAAATACAGCGATTCTTCCGGCGCTCAGTACGAACGGAATTTCGGCGGCCTTATCCTCCACTGCTTTAATCACGGCACCCACCACCGGGGGATGATCTCTGTCTACCTGGAAATACTGGGGAAGGCGAACGACTTCAATTCTTTGAACGCGGTGTTGTGAGGCGGAACCGTCTTTTTCCGTCATTATTCAGGGGCCCCGTGATTTCAGATCTGTTTGGGTGAAACAAAAACACTGTACCCCGCCGCAACGTGCCGCACGCCCCCCCACGGGCCGATGCCGCCCTTGCTTTGCCGGCGCGGAACACAGGGAAAAAAGTTTGTCCGCGCCTCAGGCGGGAGCGTGATGATCCAGGGGGAACGGGTCATCGGTTGGGTTTCTTTAAGGGCCGCAACATCGGTAACAGGCGGAAGCATACGGTATTGCCGGACAAAGGGGCGGATAACCGCCGTCCCCGCCTTGCGGGCGTTGTTTTCCGCCTCCCTGTCCGCCTTGGAATGGGCGCCGACGGTCTTTTGATACGCCTCATGCCGCACATTCTAGGCCGAGGAGAGCCTGCTTACCGCGTCAGGGGGAATCAACGTCCGTTCCGTCCTGCCGCCGCCTGTCTTTTCTCCGGCATAATTGACGAGGTTCTCAAATCGGCCGTCAAAATCCCCGCCCCCCGAAGGGATGCGGCCGCCGTTCCGAGCCGCACCGGCCTCCTTTTTAGTCATTGGCAAAGATTTTTAAGATCCCCGCAAAGATTTTTAAGACCCTCGCAAAGGTTTTTAAGATCCCCGCAAATGTTTTTAAGACTTACCCATATGTTTGCGAGATCCTCCCATGTAGTTGTGAAAACCTCGCAAATGATTGTGAGTGTCTCAGGGGCACGTGATAAAGAATAGCCGAATGTTTGTAAGCCTCTCGCAACTGTTTGGGAGGGGCTTACAAACATTCGGGAGATCCTTCCATGTAGTTGTGAAAACCTCGCAAATGTTTGTGAGTGCCTCAGTGGCATATGACAAAGGATAGCCAAATGTGTGTAAGCCTCTCGCAACTGTTTGGGAGGGGCTTACAAACATTTGGGAGCGTCTCAGCAGTGTTTGGGAGCCGGACAGCGGATAAAGGCCGTCATGTCCGGCGGTAACGAAAAGAAAACCGGACTATCAAGGGACTTGGACAAAAGGGCGGGAGGCTTAGCCGCCCCTTAAAAAGCCCGGACGGCCCGAACCGAATACGTTTTATCCGAGTTCCGCACATCTCTAGCAGTTTGATTAGGTCAAATCAATAAGTTTAACCACGGACCACACAGACAACACGGACGAAGAAAAAGGGTAAACTTGAAGTAAAATCAGCTTATTTCCGATATTTTTCCAGCTTTTCCCTATTTTTCTGTGCGGTCCGTGAGGTCAGTGGTTAAATTCCTTATCAGTTCATTTAGCCTAATCAAGGTACTAGGAGTTTGTTGTGCTTTGGTGAATTTTTGTTCAGTGCGCCTTTGGCACACCTTCATGCAAAAATTCCGATTAACGGGGTTCCGCGAACCGGAGGTTCGACGGGAGTTTGCATGGATATTCTTATGCTTAAATGCGCCCGTCCCCTAAAAACATTAAGCCGGGTTATTCCCTATACCAAGGGGCACTATGATTACTTCCTGGAAGATTTTGTCCTAAAACGGGGGAAAGTCATTTCGATCCGATCCAAAGATCCCCTGATGATAAACCTGGA
>JAISRW010000137.1 GCA_031273405.1 Treponema sp. | reverse complement strand
CGGGACCTGCATATCTTCCCGCGCTTTTCGGTGGAAGCGGAAAATTACGAGAGTATTCACAATCATAATGCCTATGCCTGCGCGTCCTATGATGGCAGTGAATAATAGATGAACCTTATCGGAAAAGGAAGACCCCATGGTAAAGATTATCAGAAAGAAAGCCCTTAATCCAACAGTCGTTTTAATGGAAGTGTCGGCTCCCTATGAGGCGGCCAAGGCGGAACCGGGGCAATTTATTATTTTGCGGGCCAATGAAAGGGGAGAGCGAATACCCCTGACCATCGCGGATTTTAACCGGAAACAGGGAACGGTTACTATCATATTTCAAATAGTGGGGGCCTCCACCTATCAGCTTAGTTGTTTGGAGGAAGGGGATACCATAAAAGATTTTGTAGGCCCCCTGGGAAATGCCACGGATTGCGGCGCACATAGAGTTGCTATTGTAGGGGGCGGCGTTGGGTCTGCCATTGCTTACCCGGTGGCAAAGAAATTTCATCAAAACGGTGCGGATGTTCACGCTATTACCGGGTTTCGCACAAGGGACCTTGTTATTCTGGAGGAAGAATTTAAAGCGGCGAGTAACAGATTCATCCTGATGACCGATGACGGAAGTTGCGGGAGGCAGGGACTGGTTACCGAGGCGCTTCAGCTTCTTATTGATAAGGGTGAAAGGTATGATGAGGTTATTGCCATAGGCCCCCTGGTGATGATGAAGTTTACCGCCGCCGTAACCAAGCCATACGGTATTAAAACTACCGTCAGCATGAACCCTATCATGATTGATGGTACGGGAATGTGCGGCGGCTGCCGTTTGAGTGTCGGAGGTAAAACCAAATTCGCCTGTGTGGACGGCCCTGATTTTGACGGCCATGAAGTTGACTTTAATGAGGCTATCACCCGGTCTGCTATGTACCGGCCTTTTGAAAAACAAGCCTACGAAAAGACTTGTAATCTATTTGGTAAGGAAGCAGTGTAATGGCAAACATGAGTTTATACAAAAACAAAATGCCCCTACAGGACCCGGCTGTTCGGAGCGGAAACTTTTTTGAGGTAGCTCTGGGTTATAGCGAAGAACAGGCCGTTGATGAGGCAAAACGCTGCCTGGGATGTAAAAACAAACCCTGTATTAAGGAGTGTCCTGTGACTATAGACATCCCCTCTTTTATTGCCGAAATCGCCGCCGGGGAATTTGAAAAAGCCTATGAAGTGATAAACCGTTATAATTCCCTCCCCGCGATATGCGGCAGGGTCTGTCCCCAGGAAACCCAATGTGAGAGTACCTGCGTCCGGGGACGCAAGGGTGAACCGGTAGCCATTGGCAGGCTGGAACGTTTCGCGGCAGATTATCACAACCTTCATGCGGAAAGTGCCGGTACGGTGCAGGATTCAAAAACCGCGCCTTCGCCGCAGTTGGATAAAAAAGTAAAACAAAAAGCCGCGGTTATTGGTTCCGGTCCCTCGGGACTTGCCTGCGCGGGAAGTCTTGCCAAAAAAGGTTACGGGGTAACAATCTTTGAAGCGCTCCATATCGAAGGCGGCGTACTCGGTTATGGCATCCCCGAGTTCCGGCTTCCCAAGGCGATAGTACGAAAGGAAATTCAGGGGCTTAAAGATATGGGGGTGGAAATCGCGTTGAACACGGTGATCGGAAAAACCCTGACCATAGATGAACTGTTTGGTACTTATGGGTATGGAGCGGTATTTATCGGCAGTGGGGCGGGCCTCCCTAAATTTATGAATATCCCCGGTGAAAACTTGAATGGCGTGTATTCAGCCAATGAATTTCTTACCCGAATAAATTTGATGAATGCCTATATTGCGGAAAGTACCACCCCCATACACGGGGGTAAAAAAGTTGTGGTAGTGGGAGGCGGCAACGTGGCTATGGATGCCGCCCGCTGTGCCAGACGGCTTGGCGCGGAAGTAACGATTGTCTACCGGCGGACTGAAAAGGAACTGCCGGCCCGGCTTGAAGAGGTGGAACACGCAAAGGAAGAAAATATAAACTTCATGTTTCTGACAAACCCTTTGATCATACAAGGAAATGATACAGGCTGGGTAAGCTCTATTTCCTGCCAAAAAATGGTTCTGGGCGCGGCCGACCAATCGGGCCGGGCCCGGCCCGTACCGCTGGAAGGGAGCGAATTCAGCATAGAGACAGACTGTGTAATCATGGCCATAGGAACTTCGCCGAATCCTCTTATTAAATCCACGACATCGGGCCTCGCGGTTCAGCCCTGGGGCGGTATCATTGTTGATGAAAAAACTGGAAAGACTTCCCGAGAAGGGGTATACGCCGGAGGAGACGCCGTTACCGGCGCGGCTACGGTGATCCTTGCCATGGGGGCCGGGAAAATCGCCGCGAAAGCAATAGACAGCTACTTGAAAGCGATCTGATAAGGGGTAGTAATTATGCTTGATTTTACCGGGCGGCCACTGGTTATGGCCATTGTCAACTGTACCGAAGATTCATTTTATTCGGGCAGTCATAATCACGGCGTACAGGCGGCGGTAGACCGGGCATTGTGGGCGGCGTCCGACGGTGCCGATATAATCGATATTGGCGGCGAATCGACCCGGCCCGGTTCGGCCTATGTTTCCGAAGATGAGGAACTCCGCCGGGTCATCCCGGTTATCGAAGCGTTCAGAAAACAATCCGCGCTTCCCGTTTCCGTAGATACCCGGAAGGCCCGTGTCGCGGAGGCCGCGTTGGACGCCGGAGCGGATATTATCAATGATATTTCCGCACTGGAAGACGATCCCCGCATGGGGGCCTTGTGCGCGAATCGACAAGCGCCGGTCATACTGATGCACAAAAAGGGAATTCCCCAAACAATGCAGGATACCCCTTATTATACCGATGTGCTCGGTGAGGTGTGCGCTTATTTAACGGAAGCCGCGGACAGGGCTTTGGCCGCGGGTATCCCCCGGGAGCATATTATCATAGACCCCGGCATCGGGTTCGGGAAACGGCTGGAGGATAACCTTACCCTTATCACACAGTTCGGAAAAATACGCGACCTGGGATATCCCGTGCTGGTGGGGCTGTCCCGGAAAACCTGTATCGGCGAACTTACCGGAAGGGAGGTCGCGGAACGGCTTGCGGGAACCACGGCGGCCACCGCCTTCTGCCTGCTGGAGGGAGCGGCCATAATCCGGGTTCATGATGTACCCGAGGCGGTTGATTTCGTAACCGTTATATACCGTATCACACAGCATAAGAAAAAATATGAGTAAGCGGTTTTCTTTTCCATCCTCCGCGGCGGTGTTCGACTGGATTTCGTCATTTCCCAATGTTGAACGGGGCCGGAGTCCGGGCGGGCCATTACAGCCGGCAAGTTTTGACTTACACCGTATGCAAGTACTTGCGGAGCTGGCGGGTAACCCGGAACGATCCGCGGAGTCAATTCATATAGCGGGTTCCAAAGGGAAGGGCTCGGTTACGGGCATGATCGCGTCCATACTTGAGGCGGCGGGGATAAAGGCCGCCCGGTATATGTCGCCCCATGTAACGGACTACCGGGAGCGTATCTGTTTGGGAAATAATTTTTTTGATGAATCCCTGTATATTGACGGAGGAAACGAGCTAAAAACGCTTTTAACAGAGGTAAAAAAAGGAAATACGGCGTTTGCTTCCGCCTTTGCCGCTGGGGGAGAGCCGACGGTCTTTGAATTATTAACGCTCTACTTCTTTCTATGTGCCCGCCGCGCGGGAGCCGGTTATATGGCGGTAGAAACCGGATTGGGCGGAAGGCTGGATTCAACAAATATTGTAGACCCCCTGATTTCGATTATAACCGGCATAGAACTGGAACACACCGATTACCTTGGAAACACCCTTACCGCCATTGCCGGGGAGAAGGCGGGAATTATAAAAAAGCGGAAGCCGCTGGCCCTGGCTGAACAATCGCCGGAAGTCCTGGATGTTTTCAGGGAAAAAGCGGCGGAAATGGACGCGCCCCTCTATTATTTTCCTGATTATGTTCGCATCGAAAACACAAAGGTTCACCGGGAGGGAACGAATTTCAC
>JAISRW010000124.1 GCA_031273405.1 Treponema sp. | reverse complement strand
TTCGGCCATAAGCTACGCCCTCAAAGGGATAGCCATGATGGAAGAAGTGGTCAGGGCCAAGAGGATCGCCGAGCAGGCGGAGCGGGCAAAAACGGAATTCCTCCAAACCCTGGAAAACGCGCTCTACGATCCCCTTTCGGGGGTGATGGAAAGGATCGAGGGGCTTGAGAAAAAAATCGCTTCCCCGGAACAGGAAAGCGGACAGGCCGGGGAGATCCTCAAAGAGCTCAGTCTCCTCAAATCCTTCGTGGCCTCCAGGGAGGCCGAAGCGGGGAGCCTCATCGACCTTACCCTGTCCCGGATTGACGAGTTGGCCCTGCGCAAAACCCTCTTTGATCCGGAAGAACTCTTGCCGGGTATAGGGACCTTGCCCCTCCTTTCGGGGGATACCGCCCGGCTTGCCCAGTGCTTTTCCCTGATAAGGGAAGAGTACGGGGAGGGCTGCGGCGCGACCCCAGCGTACAGGGGGCTGGTTATCAGCTTTTTTCCGCCACCTTCCGGAAAGGCCCCTGCCGCCGGGTCAAGGCCCGGCCTGCTTCTGGCAGAGCGGATCATCCTGATGCACGGCGGGGAATTCAGCCGGGACGAGTCGGCCTGCACCGTCACCCTCCCCTGGATAAGCCTCGGCGGCCAGGAGCCGCCGCGACTGAGCCCCGGCCGGCAGGATCACATCCTCAGCGTTTCAGACCCCTCCCTGGCGCCGGCGAATTTTTTCGATCTGCCCCTGGTGAGGGATGTGGCGGCCGCTTCTCCGGGCAGGACCGCCTTCATCCTGTGGAATACCGAGGGTGCCCTTACCGGGGATTTTGTGAGGATCTCCGCCCTTATGCACAGGGGCGAATTCGCCTCGACGCCCGTGCTCTGTTACGGCAAGGGGCTTGCCGCGTCGGGGGGCTTCCGGGCCGGGGAATGTCTGTTTGACGTGGTGGAGCGGGTTTTGAAATCCCCAAAAAGGGGGCCGGTTCTTTTTGTCGGCTCCCGTGAGCGCGGGGAGGCTCCCGGCTTTTACGGCGAAACAATCCGCATCGAATCCATGACGGCCTTTAACGAAACCGTGGCGGAACTTACCCCCGCTCTGGTTATTCTCAATTCCGTCAGTATCGAAGCCGCCGCCATGATCCGGCAGCACCCCCTGACGGTGACGCTTCCTGTGGTCATGATAGGGGATCGCATCGACTCCGCCTCCGACGTGATGAGCCTGAGCCAGTTTTCCCGGCTCCTCATCTGCCACCGGGCCGCGGCTTCTTCCCCGGAATTCAGGGAGAGGCTCAGGGCCCTGGCCGGGGGGGACGAAATACTTCCTCCCCATACAGGGGCGCTGGTAAAAAAGACCCTCCTTTATTTTGACAGCCACGTCGAATCCCACGTTTCCCGGTGGAAGCTCGCCGAGGCGGTCAATGTCAGCGAGGATTACCTCACCCGGATCTTTCACCGGGAAATGGGCCTTTCCCCCTGGGATTACCTCAACCGGTTCCGGGCCTTTTTCGCCGCCGGCCTCCTCCTCAAAACCGACGAGACCATTCAGGAAATCGCCTTCCGTTCGGGCTTTCAGGATCAGGCTTATTTCTGCCGGGTCTTCAAAAAAATGTACGGCCTTTCTCCGGGGCAATACCGCAAGGCCTGAACAAACGCTTCCCAAGGTCGGAATAATCCAATAACTGACCGGCATTTTCCGGAAATACCATGGTAGAGTAAAACATCTATGAAAAATTCGGGAGTTTTGCAAAACAAAGGGCGTCTGTGGAAGGATATTTACCGTCACCGGTCGGTCTATGCCCTTCTCGTCATTCCCCTGGCCTACTATATCATCTTCAAGTATTTCCCCATCTGGAACGGCCAAATCGCCTTTAAGGATTTTATGCCCATCGACGGGGTATTGGGGAGCAAATGGATCGGCTTTACCCATTTTGCGACTTTTTTCAATTCTTTCTATTTTTTTGAGCTTTTGCGCAATACCCTGTTTTACAGCTTTGGCAAGCTCCTGGTGAGCGTCCCGGCGGCAATCCTGCTGGCGGTAACCCTCTACGAGTGCATGCGCCCCAGGCTGGCGAAACTGGTCCAGACCCTGGCCTATCTTCCCCATTTCCTTTCCTGGGTCATCATGTACGGAATCCTCCTGGTGCTCCTGGCCCCGGGGGACGGCATAGTCAACGACATCATCAAGGTTTTCGGGGGACAACCGATAGCGTTCATGACCGATACCAAAACCTTCCCCTGGATTGTGATTTTTTCCGATGCCTGGAAGGAAATGGGATGGAGTGCCATCATCTTTATCGCCGCCCTCATCGGCATCGATCCTTCCCTTTTTGAAGCGGCGGTGGTGGAAGGGGTAAGCGCCCCCCAGCGGGTCTGGTATATCACCCTGCCTTCCATACGGCCGGTAATCGTGATGGTGGTGCTTTTAAGGCTCGGGACCATTCTGGACGCGGGATTCAACCAGATGTTCATGCTCTACTCTATTCCCGTGTACAGCGTGGCGGATATTATTGACACTTGGGTGTACCGTCAGGGGCTGCTCCAGTTCGAGTTCGGCCTTGCCACGGCGGTAGGGATTTTCAAGGGTATTATAGGGCTCATGCTTATTACCATCTCCAACTGGATGGTACGGCGCGTGAGTGATTCTTCGCTCTTTTAGGATGGCAGGATGAAAGTAAAACGGATAAAAGGCGCCGTCGTCAGATTGAGCGCCGGAGACCGGATTTTTTATGCTCTTATCGATGTTTTCCTTGTATTCATTTTGATTATTGTGGCTATTCCCATGTGGAGTACCATCACGCTCTCGTTCAGACCTAACGCGTTTATCGGAACCAACCTTGAGGGGATGTTTCTGGCGCCCTGGAAATGGTCCACCGCCGCGTACAAGGCCCTTCTGGGAAACAGCGGCTTTCTCAACGCCTTTGTCAACAGCTTCAAGATCTTCGTGATGGGCGTTGCCAGCGCCCTCTTTCTCACTATTCCCCTGGCATACGTTCTCTCGGTAAAAACCCTGCCGGGGAGAAGGTTCTTTAATGTTCTGATCCTGGTCCCCTATCTTTTTAACGTCGGCCTCATCCCCACATACCTGGTGGTTACCAGGCTTGGGCTTATCAACCATCTGGCCGCGATTTTTTTGCCCGGCGCCATCAGCACCTATAACTGCCTCATCATGCGGGGATTTTTCGAAGGTATTCCTGACGAGCTTAAGGAGTCGGCCCGCATTGACGGCGCCGCCGAATGGTACGTGTTGCTGCGGATCATCCTGCCCCTGTCAAAGCCTATCATTATGACCATCGGCCTCTACTACGGGGTTACTTTTTGGAACGATTTCTTTCACGCCATGCTTTACATCAACAACAGCAATCTCCAGCCCCTCCCCATACTGCTGCGGAATATCCTTATGGCCAGCGGTATGAACGAGTTTGTGGAAGTAAACGCCTTTGGCGAAGCGCCCATACAGGCGATAAAGGCGGCCAGCGTGTTCATGGCCGCAATCCCCATGCTCATGGCCTATCCCTTTATCCAGAAATATTTCACCAAGGGAACGCTGCTGGGGAGCGTTAAAGGATAGAGCGTAATAGAGGAAGTACCGGATATATTATATCCGAGAAATATATTTTTTTGGAGGAGAATTTATGAACGCAAAAATGAAAACCCTGGGTGTTTTGTTTTTGATCCTGTGCCTTGCGGCGCAGGTGTTTGCCGGCGGCGGCCAGCAGGGAAGCGTAACTTCCGCCCCGGCGGCGCCGGCGCAAGCCGCCCCCGCGCCGGCCGCGCCGGTTACCGTCGATCTATGGTACGGCGCCGCCGTTACCGAAGCGGGACCGCCTCCCGCGGACTGGAAGGTATTGCAGCTTATTAAGGACAGGGCCAATGTGAACCTTCTCCTGACCGCCCTGCCTTCCAACGAGACCGATCAGGATGTCAAGATCAACGCGGCGGCGGCGGCAAATTCCCTGCCGGATCTTTTCATGGTCCGTCGGCCGATCTGGATGAACATTATCAGGCTGGGCCTCGTGGCCCCGGTGGATGAGCTCTATCCCCTTATGCCTACCAGGACTAAGGTCCAGTACGATGCCGACAGCGTGGGTTTTTCCACCATCAACGGGAAGTCCTACGGCCTGGCCTCTCCCGGCTCTATTGCGAAAAACGAGGGCCTCCTCATCCGCAAGGACTGGCTGGACAAGCTGGGCCTCAAGGTTCCGGCTACCACCGACGAGCTCTTTGAGGTGATGCGGGCCTTTACCACCCGGGACCCCGACGGTAACGGCAGGGCCGACACCTACGGTTACGGCGCCTTCCTTGAAATCAGTCCTCCCTGGGAAGAGGGCCTGGGCCGCCGGCTTGATCCCATCTTCGGCGCTTTCGGCGTGGCGGGAACCTTTAACCTTACCAAAGCCGAGGCCGGGCTCAATTTAAAGAAACCCGGTTATTTTGAAGCCCTCACCTATGTGAAGCGCATGGTGGACGAGAAGGTAATCGATCCCAACTGGACCAGCTACAGCAAGGACGATTTCCGGGCCGCCTGGAAACAGGGCCGCTTCGGGGTCATGCGGGAACAGAATGCCGCCTTTGCCGCGGAATCCAACTACGCACCTTTTGACAAAAATTTCCCCAACGGCGAATGGATTCTTGTAGACCCGCCCAAGGGCCCCAGAGGTCAGCAGTCCGTAGGCGTCTATACTCAGGCGTACCGGATTTATGCCATTTCGGCCAAGGCCGCCCAGGCCGGGAAAGGCCCCGCCGTCGCCAAGCTCCTGGAATGGATGTCTTCCGACGAAGGCTACTATCTCCTGGGTTGGGGCGAACGGGGGGTTAACTATACGATAGGCCCCGACGGGGCGCCCACGGTAAAGGGCATTCCCGACGAATCCAAGGGATTCAGTAAGCCCGAAATGCAGCCCCTTACCCAGCTCAGGAACATGGTCTATTACAACAGCGAGGTAGAACTTTTGGCCCGGTATCCCACCTATAAGGCCCCCACCTCGGGCAAAACCATGAGCGCCCTTACGGCCCTTTTCGATATGCAGAAGCGGGCCTGGACGCCGAATATCGGCTCCGATACCCTGCCCAATCCTAACGCGGATCTCAAGCGCTTCTACGAACAGGGAGTGGTTGAATTTGTCCTCGGCCAGCGCCAACTGACCCAGGCCAACTGGACCGCCTGGCTCGCCGAATTCGACAGGATAGGCGGCGCCCAGTGGGAAAAAGACTGCCTGGCCGCAGCGGAAGCCTCGGGCTATATAAAGTAAAGCGTGATGACAGGGATAGATA